>JADFLJ010000090.1 GCA_022564475.1 Pseudomonadota bacterium | reverse complement strand
CGGAATAAAACTGAGTGCCTATTACAACGACGATGATGGCTGGTTCGAAAACCAGTTTGACGGCAGTGACTTTGGCGCCATCCAACAGACCATGGTCCGCCCGGTGCTGGTATGGACTCCCACCGACAGAACCGAGTTGATCCTGCGCTACGAATACACGGACATCGACGGTGACGGCCCTGCCTCCCAGACACACACCAACGGCAGCGGCGTGCCTGGCGCCTTCGTCAACTTTGACCGCGACAGCCACGACTTCTCCATCGATGATCCGGGCTTCCAGAAAGTCCAGACCGACTTCTTCAGTGCTGAGCTAAATATCGATGTTGCTTTTGGTGATGGCACCATCACCAACATTTTTGGCTGGCGTGAATCGGAAATCACGTCTCGCTCCGACATCGATGCCCAACCGGTGTGGCTGTTCCACGCCCCCGCCTGGTTAAACACCGACCAAGTAAGCAATGAACTGCGTTACAACGGCCTGTTCGCAGACGATCGGGCCAACGTGACAGTGGGCGTCTATTACTTCACCAACGAGATCAACTACCACGAGCGGCGCGAGCTACTGGGAATCGCCACCGGTAATGTTGCACCGGCTTTGCAGCTTGACGGCGGCGGTAACTATAATGTGGATACGCTGGGCGTGTTCGCCGCCGTCGACTACGAACTATCGGATAAATGGACCCTGACGGCAGGCTTGCGCTATACGCGTGAAGAAAAAGACGTAGACGTCGCGGCTCTCATTTTAAACGTAAATACACCGTGCAATATCGTAACAACCAAAGATTGTCCCTTCGACTTCACTGACAGCAAAAAATGGACCAACGTGTCGCCGAAAATCGGCGCGACCTACCACGTCAACGACGATAGTCTGGTCTATGGGCACTGGAGCCGGGGCGTTCGATCGGGCGGTTATAACCTGCGCAACACCTCAGCGAATCCGGCCAACACGCCGGGACCGTTTGACGAAGAAACCGTCGATAGTTTCGAGATCGGCTACAAATCCACGCGGGAATGGGGACGCCTGAATGCGGCCGTTTTCTACAACACCATTGATGACATGCAGCGTGAGCTCAACCTGCCCAGCGAGGGTGCCGGTGTTGTCCAGCTAATTCGCAACACGGCCGACGCAACGATTACGGGCCTGGAAGTAGACGGCGCGTTCAGCCTGACAGACAACTTCCTGTTGCTGGCATCGTTGGGAGTGATCAACGCGAAATACGACGAAGTCAGGGAGGACTTAAACGGCGACGGCGTTATCGACGGACTCGATAAGGCGCTTGACTTGCCTCGCGCAGCCGATCTTACCTGGAGCATCGGCTTTACCCATGATCTCAACCTCGGCCAATGGGGTTACTTGTCCACACGCATCAATTACGCGTACCGCGACAAATCGGCGTATACCGACAGCAACCTGGGCTTCATCTTAGAGCAGGGAATTCTCGACGCCGGTCTCGACTTTCACACCAACAATGGCCGCTGGGTATTTTCCCTCTACGGTCGCAACCTGCGGGATGAAGTCAAACACGGTGGCGATACGCAACTGCCGGATGTCATTGGTCCTGTGCCCACCGGTGGCACTTTCTCACCACTGGCCAGGGGACGCGTGTTCGGCGTGGAGGTTACGTTCAGATCCGGAGGCAACTAAGTACCAGGGATTCATACCACTCAGTAGGAAAGATAAGGCCCTCACTACGAGGGCCTTGCTTTTTTTTACCCTGCGGGCGCACTTCGTGCGTCTGTCGGCTCGCAAGCTGGCCTCGGATCGAACTCCCGACCGCTCGGTTCGTAGCTGGTTCTATACCGCAACGATGATCCCGAGTTCTTCCCCCAATCCAACCAACGCTACGGACGTTGGCGAAATGGAAACGACCTTGATTCGCCCGACCTTCGTTTGGACACCGAACGACATCACCGATGTCACGTTGATCTGGGAAGAAGGCAAATCAGAAGGCGATGGCGCAGCATGGACAAGTGTTTCGCTACAGAGAGCTGGTGCGCTACCCGAGTTCACGACGGCATTCAAATACCGATTTTCTTCGTACCCGGCTTTACCGATCAAAATCAGATCATCACGAGCGTGAACGGTGTGGGTTGTGCGGACGTTATCGCATTCAAATGTACCTTCGACAATCTTTCGGGTGACTGGAGTAATGTCACGCCAAAGCTCGGCATTCAGTGGGCCTATAACGATGACTCACAGGTATATGCCTATTACTCAAAAGGCTTCCGTTCAGGTGGCTTCAACTTCCGTAATGCGGACCCGGCTGTGATTCCACCCGGACCGACAAGAGAGGAAGAGGTTAATACCTTCGAGGTTGGTTTGAAGACGGAATTTGCGGATGGCCGCATGCGGCTTAACCTCGCAGCCTTCCACAACGAGATCACCGATGCTCAGCGCGAAATTAACGTTGGCGACCCGAGCCCGGCTGGTGTGGTTGTCTTGCAGGCAACGATTAATGCTGGCGACGTAACCATTGACGGCATCGAAGCCGACTTCGTTGGCTTGCTGACGGATAACTTCTCGGTTACAGCGTCATACGGCTGGATAGACGGTGACTACGACAGCATTGACCCGGTTGTGGCGCAAATCGAAGCGGGCCTCGGGCTGCCGTTCCCGCTGATCGGTGGCCAACCGCCACGTCTCGCGCCAACCAACTACAGCGTTGGATTCTCCTGGGATATTCCGGCCGGCGGTCTTGGACTGTTCAATGTTTCGAGCAATTACAGTTTCCGTGAAGCGCATTTCTATGACGATTCGAATCTCAACGAATTCGAAGACCAGAAGCGCGTAAATGCGAGCATCAACTGGTTTGCGCCGAACGAGAGCTGGCAGGTGTCTGTGTATGACAAAAACCTCAACGACCACCCCAATTACGGCAACCTGACATCGATCGCAGGCTTGTACATCGCGGGTCCGATGCAAAAAGGTCGAATCTACGGAATCGAAGTCAATTTCAGGATGCAGTAGGAACGGCGTGAGGCGCGACGGTCGCGGGCAAAGCCGCTCCTACGGGCTGTCTCCAGAGAAAACCACGGGACTGGTTTTCTCGGGCCATCGTCCTTCGATCGTGGCATAAAATTCGCGAATCTTCGCCATGTCGGCGTTGCGGTCGTCGCTGAGTTCAATCGACGGCCCAATGCCGACACGCTTGTTGGCGTAATCCAAAAACCCAAACACCACGGGCACGCCGGCGTCTTTGGCAATACGGTAGAAGCCCGACTTCCAGTGTGGTCTGCGGCTGCGAGTACCCTCGGGAGCGAGGCCAAGGTAAAAGGTATCGTGCTCCTCAAAAGCGTCGACGGCCTGTCTGGCGGCGGAGCCCGGCACATTCCGATCGAGGGGAATGCCGCCCAGCAGGCGCAACATCGCGCCGAGCGGAAATATGAACAAGGATTTTTTGGCGAAGAAGTGTACTTCCATGTCGATTGACACGACGAAGGCGAGTGCCCAAATGCCGTCCCAATTCGACGTATGCGGCGCGACTACAAAAATTGCTTTGTCGAATTTCGGTATTTCACCAACCGCCGTCCAGCCGCCGATTCGCAAGATTCCCTTTGCTATGAGTTTCAACATGGCGGCAATGTAACATCAAACCGAGAATACGATTGCCGCAACGATTGCGGCCGTTGCAGCAATCGTCAGCCAGAATCGTTGTTTGCCCTGCCTTTTCAGTTCGTCGCGAAGTTGCTGAATTTCCGCAGCCTGTATCCTGCCACTGATATTGTCGCCCTTCGCTTGTGCGGCGAGATGGCGAATTGCGCCCGGCAGTTCGCGCATTGCCTCACGTAGCTCGGGCAGGTTTTCCCGAATATCGCTGATAATGGCCGCTGGACCAACACGATCTGCCATCCATTTCTTAAGCACCGGATGCGCTGTTTTCCACAGGTCGAGCTCCGGGTATAGCTCGCGGCCGAGGCCCTCGATGTTGAACAGCGTTTTGTGCAGCAGAATCATCTGCGGCTGAATTTCGACGTTAAAGCGACGCGCAACCCGAAACAATCGCATCAGCACCTGTGCGAATGAGATCTCGGAGAGCGGCTTGTTGAAAATGGGTTCGCACACAGTTCGTACGGCTGTTTCAAGCTGATCGATGCGCGTGCCTTCAGGTACCCAGCCGGAGTCGATGTGTAATTTTGCGATGCGGTGGTAGTCACGGTCGAAAAACGCAAGAAAGTTTTCGGCCAGGTAGCGTTGGTCTTCGGGACTCAAGGTGCCTACGATGCCGAAGTCGACGGCCGCATATTTTGGCTTGTCGGGGTCGGTCGTAATGACGAAAATATTGCCCGGATGCATGTCGGCATGGAAGAAGTTATGGCGAAATACCTGCGTGAAGAATATTTCGACGCCGTTCTCAGCCAGTGCCTTGATATTCGTGCCGGCGGCTCTCAGGGCATCCATGTCGCTGATCGGTATGCCGTAGATGCGTTCTTGCACCAACACCTCGGGCCGGCAGTAATCCCAATAGATTTCCGGGACCACGAGCAGGTCCGAACCCTCGAAATTGCGGCGTAGCTGCGCCGTATTGGCAGCCTCGCGCATGAGGTCCAGTTCGTCGATGACCGTGCGCTCGTATTCGCTGACAAGCTCGAGCGGGCGAAGTCGTTTGCCGTGTTCCCAGTACTTCGCCGCGAGATGCGCGATCCAGCGCAGCACAGCCAGGTCTTGTTCAATTTGTTCCTCTACGCCGGGGCGCAGGATTTTGACGATGACCTCGGTACCATTGGCGATCTTCGCCGTGTGCACCTGTGCGATCGATGCGGCGGCCAGTGGTTCGCGATCAAAGCGTTCGAACACTTCTTCGACGCTTTTTCCATAGGCGTCTTCAATAATCCTGACGGCCTGATCTGACGGAAACGGCGGCACATTGTCCTGCAGCTTTGCCAGCTCATCGGCTATGTCACGTGGCAGCAGATCTCGACGCGTCGACACGGCCTGCCCGAATTTGACGAATATCGGGCCCAGTTCTTCGAGTGCGAGCCGCAGGCGTTCGCCAAGAGGCGCAGTACTGTCACGGCGTTTCGGAAAAAACACATATAGAAAACGCAGTGGCCGCAACAGGTGCGTCGCCGTGATGACCTCGTCGAGCCCGTACTTCACGAGCACCCGCTGGATCCGCAACACACGCAGCAATGTTCGTGCGCTGGCCATCAGTCCGCACGCTCCTGCAAGCGATCAATTCGTGCCGCCAATCGTTCGACGTCATCGCGCAGGTTCCCAACCTCACTGCCGAATCGTTCGAATTCATAGCGACCAGGTAATTCACGACTCTCTTCTTGCAGGTATTCGCGAATATTTTCGCCCATGGTTGAACGAACGTCGCTGGCCCAGCGGAGCACGCTGCTGCTTGCCGTGCCGAGGCTGTGCGCGGCGGCATCGCCGACGACAGCAGACAGGCTTTCTTCGAAATCCGGTTTCGCTGCGCTCAGCAATTCCTGAAACGCCTGTGCGGTTTCCGCATCGCCGATCAACTCCAGTGAACCATCGCGAATGGCACCCGCATCACCGCTGCCGGCCATGCGGGCCAGCGTCAGGAGTGAGCCCGTGATGCATATATCCGGCTCCTCGTCCAAAACGCCCGACAATGCGATTGATTCATCGTGAATTTTGAAATAAGCCGTCAGTGCGGTGTTTTTGACGCGAATGGCCACTGTTGTACCGGCGAGCTGCGCACATAATTCACGCGCTCGTGTCACCTCGGGGATGTTCTTGTTCAGGATTTGCACAGCCGGGCGCAATAATGTTTCGAGGGCATCCATCGGCCGGGACTCAGAGTCGGTAGCCGATGTGCAACGCCACGATACCGGCCGTCAGGTTGTAATAGCGGCAGCGCTCGAAACCGGCCTCCTGCATCATGCCAAGCAGTGTTTCCTGGTCGGGGTGCATGCGAATCGACTCCGCCAGGTACTGGTAGCTTGCCTCATCGCCCGCGACCATCTTGCCCAGAACGGGCAGAATCTTGAACGAATACAGGTCGTAAATCGGCTTGATGCTGTCCGCAGGTTTCGAGAACTCCAGAATCAGCGCCTTGCCGCCGGGTTTCAGAACGCGGTATATGGACGCCAGCGCCGCAGGCTTGTCGGTGACGTTTCTCAGGCCAAAGGCAATTGCGACTCGGTCGAAACTGGCATCGGCGAACGGCAGGTTTTCGGCATCGACTTGTGCAATCGACAAGTTGCCGGCAACACCCGCATCGACCAGTCGTCTGCGACCCTGCTCAAGCATTGCATGATTGATATCGGCGAGAACAACCTCGCCCGATTCGCCAACTTGTTCGGCAAACTTACGCGCCAGGTCACCCGTACCACCGGCGAGATCGAGGACTCGATGACCCGGTTTTACGCCGGCCTCGTCGATCGTGAAGCGCTTCCATATTCGGTGCAGACCGCCGGACATCAGGTCGTTCATGATGTCGTAGCGCGCCGCGACCGAGTCGAAAACGTTTTTTACAAGCCCCGCTTTCTCGGCTACCGATACGGTCTTGTAGCCAAAGTGGGTTTTGTCGGGCGATTCGTTGTTTTCAAGCATGGCAGAGTCTAGTCGGGTTTCGGACGAGCATACCCTGCTGCCTGAAGGCGGTCGAGATACGACTGCCAGTACTCGCTCATGTTGTCGCCGAGCTCGCGCAAGTAGGCCCAGGTAAAGAGGCCTGTGTCATGGCCGTCGTCAAACACCAGGCGCACGGCGTAATTACCGATGGGTTCGATCGCTGTGATTGCAACATTCTCCTTGCCTGTCTGGAGAGTCCGTTGGTCGGCACTGTGGCCCTGAACTTCGGCGCTCGGCGAATGCACTCGCAAGTACTCAAAGCTGTAATCAAAACTGTCCCCGTCGTCGAACGTGACGACCAGCAGGCGCGATGTTTTGCGAAGTTTAATTTCGGTTGGGATCATATTGAACCGGGTTGTGGGAACGGTTTTTGGGAACGGCATGTAGGAGCGGCTTTAGCCGCGACTGTCGCGGCTAAAGCCGCTCCTACTACAGTATGTAACGCGACAAGTCCTCGTCTTTCGAAAGTTCTGCCAGGTGTGCGTCGACATAGTCCGCGTCAATAACTACGTCTATACCGCTTTTATCGGATGCCTCGAATGACACGGTCTCGAGCAATCGTTCCATGACCGTGTGCAGGCGGCGCGCGCCAATATTTTCAGTGTTTTCGTTCACCTGGAATGCGACCTCGGCAATGCGTCGGACACCGTCCTCGGTGAATTCGAGATTGACGTCCTCGGCACCGATGAGTGCTGAGTACTGATCCGTCAGCGACGCGTCGGGCTCTGTGAGGATACGGACGAAGTCGTCGGTGGTCAGCGACTTCAATTCCACGCGAATCGGGAATCGTCCCTGTAACTCGGGAATCAGGTCGGATGGTTTTGATACCGTAAAAGCACCGGACGCGATGAACAGGATGTGATCCGTCTTGACCATGCCGTACTTGGTGTTGACCGTGCAGCCTTCAACCAGCGGCAGCAGGTCGCGTTGCACACCTTCGCGCGATATATCGGCACCCTGTGTTCCCGAACGGCGCGCGACCTTGTCTATTTCGTCCAGGAAAACGATGCCGTGTTGTTCGACAGCTTCAAGCGCCTGTGTCTTGAGCTCTTCTTCGTCGATCATCTTTGCAGCCTCTTCGTCACCGAGGTGTCTGAGCGCTTCCTTGACCTTGAGCTTGCGCGTCTTGCGGCGATTGCCGCCCAGGTTTTGGAACATGCCCTGCAGCTGGCTGGTCATTTCCTCCATTCCAGGTGGCGCCATGATTTCGACGCCGATCGGCAGCGCCTGGATATCGATTTCGATTTCCTTGTCGTCGAGCTTGCCCTCACGCAACATCTTGCGAAATTTTTGACGCGTGTCGCCGTCTTTGGCGGGCACGGCATCGCCGGCAACCCCGATCGAGGGCGGCGGCAACAATGCGTCGAGCACTCGATCTTCAGCCGCATCCTCGGCGCGGTGCCGTACCTTGGAGATTGCTTTCTCGCGAATCAGTTTGACTGACACATCCATGAGGTCGCGGATAATCGAATCGACCTCGCGACCGACATAACCAATCTCGGTGAACTTGGTTGCTTCTACCTTGATGAACGGCGCCTTGGCCAGCTTGGCCAGGCGTCGCGAGATCTCGGTTTTACCGACACCCGTCGGACCGATCATCAGGATGTTTTTCGGCGTGATCTCGCTGCGTAACGGCTCGTCGACCAGCATGCGACGCCAGCGGTTTCGAAGCGCAATTGCGACGGCTCGTTTGGCCTCGTTTTGGCCAATGATGTGTTTGTCCAGCTCCTGGACGATTTCTCTGGGTGTCATCTGCGACATTTGCGTTCCTACAACTCTTCGATCGTGATGTTGTGGTTTGTGAAAACGCAGATATCAGCTGCAATGTTCAGTGCTTTTTCGACAATCTCGCGGGCTTCGAGGTCGGTGTTCCTCAACAACGCGAGCGCCGCAGCTTGCGCGTAAGGGCCGCCTGAGCCAATCGCCATAAGGTCGTTTTCGGGTTCGATGACATCGCCATTGCCCGAGATGATGAATGAGTTTTCCTGGTCAGCCACACACAGCAGCGCCTCGAGGCGTCGCAAGCGACGGTCGGTGCGCCAGTCCTTGGCGAGTTCGATTGCGGCCCGAGTGAGGTTGCCGTACTGCTCGAGCTTTGTTTCGAACAGCTCGAACAAGGTAAATGCGTCGGCCGTGCCGCCCGCGAAGCCAGCGATGACACGACCCTCGGCCAGGGGGCGAACCTTGCGGGCATTGCCCTTCATGACCGTGTTGCCCACGCTGACCTGGCCGTCGCCGCCGATGGCGACCTTGCCGTTGCGGCGAACGGAAACGATCGTGGTTCCTCTGAATTGTTGCATGCTGTGTTCCTGTGACAAGCCCGCGGCATTCTGCCAGCTACAGGCCTAGTCCTTTGATTTTAGCTTCGCGCGCGGATGCGCCTGATCGTAAATCTGGGCGAGATGTTGAAAATCAAGGTG
>JADFLJ010000089.1 GCA_022564475.1 Pseudomonadota bacterium | reverse complement strand
TCTTGCAGCCTCCTGATCAACCGGGCTTGCCACCACCGCAGCTAAAACTCGCGCTGGTGCGAAATTAAGTGGGACAGCAGTGACTCTGACCCCTTTTATCGGAACGATGTAGAATCCGGTCGCGATGACCGAGGCCGAGAAAAAAACAGCCAGCCCCCTGCACACCGAATTTTGCGGGCTCTCCCTGAATTCGCCGATTGTACTGTTGTCGGGCTGCGTGGGTTTCGGCGAGGAATACACACGCGTTGAGGGTTATTCGAACGCCGATGTCGGTGCCGTCGTACTAAAGGGCACAACAGGCGACGCTTGGCTCGGCAACAAACCGCACCGTGTATATGAGACTCCGGCCGGCATGCTCAACTCGATCGGCTTGCAGAATCCAGGTGTCGATAAAGTCGTGGATGACATTCTGCCGGAGCTCGACTTTTCCGAAACGCGATTTTTCGCGAATGTATCGGGTTCAACGATCGAGGAATACGAACGCGTAACGAAACGCTTCGATGATTCTCCGATCGACGCGATCGAGATCAACATCTCCTGCCCGAACGTGAAAGAAGGCGGCGTGCACTTCGGTAACGACCCGGAGATGTCGGCGCGCGTGGTTGCGGCGTGCCGCGCACAAACCTCGAAGCCGATCATCACGAAGCTGTCACCGAATCAGACCGATATTCAGGAAAATGCGCGCCTTTGTATTGAAGCCGGTACAGACGGCTTCGCAGTCATCAATACGGTAATGGGCATGGCGATCGACGCTGAGAAGCGCACACCGATCATTGGCAATGTCCGCGGTGGCCTGTCCGGGCCGGCCATCAAGCCGATCGCATTATTGAAGGTTCATCAGGTTTACGAGGTCGCGAAAAAGCATAACGTGCCGATCATCGGTCAAGGCGGAATTGTGTCTGCAACAGATGCGATCGAGTTCATCATTGCTGGCGCCAGCACAGTCGGTGTAGGCACCGCACTGTTCTACGATCCGCTTGTGTGCAAGAAGATCAACGCCGGGATGTTAGACTATCTGTGCCGGCACGGAATGAACTCCGTTACACAGCTGACCGGTACGCTGCAAGCATAATCAGATCAATAATTTGTGGCGATATCTACCAGGGAGTCTGCTCGTTGTCTGTATTCAAAGAACTTCAGCGTCGCAAGGTCATTCGGGTTGCGAGTGTTTATCTCTTCGTCTCGTGGCTGTTGTTGCAAATCGCGGCCACGATTGCACCGATCCTGAGTCTCCCGTCATGGTTCGAGCAACTGGTATTCGCGCTGCTGGCGCTTGGCTTTCCGATCGCCCTGATTTTCGCGTGGGTGTTCGAGCGCACGCCTGATGGCGTAAAACGCGATACGGGATCAACGGCGACACGCGGCGGACATGTTGTTGACTACGCCGCTTTGTCTGTGATCGCGCTCGGCGGGATTTTGTTGTTTTGGTCTTACATCGGCAAGGTGCCTGCAACGCGCCCGCTTCTTGACGCTTCCGTCGCCGTGTTGCCATTTGTAAACCTTAACAATGATGAGGAAAACGCGCCCTTCGTTGCCGGCATCCACAGCGACCTGCTTACGCAGCTCGCTCGAATCAGCTCGCTGCGCACTGTCTCGCGAACGTCGATGTTGCGCTACCGTGACAGCGACAAGAGCGTCCCCGAGATCGCCGCAGAACTGGACGTTGCCACGATTCTTGAGGGCGGCGTGCAGCGCGCCGGTGTCTCTGTTCGCATCAACGTTACGCTGATTGATGCAGCCGCCGACCAGCCGCTGTGGACCGAGGTTTACGATCGCGAACTCACGGCTGCGAACGTATTCGCGATCCAGAGTGAAATTTCCCAGGCGATCTCAGAGCAGTTGCGCATTAGCCTGTCAAGCGATGATCTCCGACGACTGGATGCCGTTCCGACAGACAGTATCGATGCGCTTGACTCGTATTTCATCGGCAAGCAGTTGCTCGATCAACGGACGCTGCAGTCGTTGATGGCCGCGGCGGAGTATTTCGAGGCTGTCGTTGAAATTGACCCGGACTTCGCCCTCGGATGGTCGGGTCTTGCCGACGCTTACATGCTGTTGCCGGAGTATTCCAATTCGGTCGATCGCAGCATGACCGAACGACGCGCGCGCGAGGGCGTGCTACGTGCCCTGGAGCTCGATCCGGAGCTGCCGGAAGTTCGGGCGACCGAGGCCTGGTATCAGTTACGCTTCTTCGACTGGGCCGGGGCCGAGCGTATTTTTCGCGAGGCACTGGCCGTCGCCCCGGATAATACGAGCGTGTTGCACTGGTTGTCGCACACGCTGTCCTGGCAGGGACAGTTCGAGGAGGCCGTCACCGTGGCGCGGCGTGCGCTCGAGATCGATCCCGATTCGAACATCATGCGCGCCAATCTTGCTTACATACTGGTAGATGCCGGCCTCTACGACGAGGGCCTGCGCCAGGCAACGATGAGCCGCAGGTTGCGACCCGAACACACGGGCCAGCTCAGAAACCTCTATCTGCATGAATTGCGGGCCGGGCGGCCTGCCGACGCCGCAGCATCTTTCGTAACTTACGTCACTATCACCGGCGGCGATGGGCCCGCAGCTCGTCTGGTCGGTCAGATGTTTGTCGCTTACGCGCAGAGGGGTGAAGTCGGGGACGTTGGGCAAGACCTGATCGAACGCACCCGGCTGGGCAGTGAGGATCTCGCGCAGGTGCTTGCAGCGGTCGGCGACGCCGACGGAACCATCCTCGCGCTGCAGACCGCCGCCAAGGAGCACTCCGGATCGCGCAGCGTATTCAGCATGAGGATCAATCCGGGTTACGATTTCATCCGGGATGATCCGCGCTTTGTGGCGTTGCTCGACGAGGTTGGTTTGGGGGATTAGCGGTAGGCGCGCAGCTTGCAGCGCCACAGTCGCTCCCACGACAGCTAGTCCAGCCCCAGCGCCTTCATCTTGCGCGCCAGCGTGTTGCGTCCCCAGCCAAGCAATTTTGCTGCCTCTTGGCGGTGGCCCTGCGTCTTGCTCATCGCGACTTGAATCAGGGCCTTCTCAAATTCCGGCAAGGCTGCAGCGAGCAATGATTCGTCGTTATCGCCAAGCCGGGTTTCGGCCCAGGCGGCCAGGCTTCTGGTCCATTCCTGTGCCGCCTTTTTCGACTGCCCGGCTCCGCCGAGATCGGCCGGTATATCCTCGGCCGTAATAACAGCGCCCGGCGCTGTCACTGTCAGGCGACGCGTTGCATTGACCACCTGCCGCACGTTGCCGGGCCAGTCATAGGAGCTCAATATTTCAAGCGCATCGCTATCGAATGTTTTCGGCGTAACGCGCATTTCTTTCGCCGCCTCTGCGACGTAGTGGCGCAATAATTGCGGAATGTCTTCGCGGCGCTGTCGCAGCGGCGGCGTGTTAATGCGTATGACGTTCAGTCGATGATACAAGTCCTCCCGGAACCGTCCTTCTTTGATAGCGCGCACAAGATCCTGATTAGTTGCTGCGATGACGCGCACATCGACCTTGATCGACTCCTGGCCGCCCACACTGTAAAACTCGCTCTCCGCCAGAACGCGCAGCAGCCGAGTTTGCAGCCCAGGCGACATGTCGCCTATTTCATCGAGAAAAAGCGTGCCGCCATTTGCTTGCTCGAATCGACCTTGTCGCCGGGAGTGCGCGCCCGTAAACGATCCTTTCTCATGGCCGAACAACTCCGACTCCAGCAATTCGGAGGCGATCGCCGAGGTGTTCAAAGCAATAAAGGCCTTGTTCGCGCGCGGACTGTGTTCGTGTAGCGCCCGCGCGACCAGCTCCTTACCCGTGCCTGACTCTCCGGTAATCAGAACCGTCATCGTCGATCCCGAGAGGCGACCGATGGATCGAAAAACGTCCTGCATCGCCGGGGCTTTGCCGATCATTGCGGGAATCGGGTTTTCAGTACTCGGCTTCCAGTCCTTGTCGCCCACTCCGTTTTTTCTCGCGGCCTTGCGCACGAGCTCGACTGCTTCATCGATATCAAAAGGTTTCGGTAAATATTCGAATGCACCGCTCTTATACGCGGCGACGGCGTTTTCCAAATCAGAGTGCGCTGTTATTACGATGATTGGCAACGCCGGGTGGCTGTGACTCAGGCGTTCGAGCAGGGCGAGCCCGCTCATACCCGGCATCCGGATATCGGTAATCAATACGTCCGGTGTCGTGTGTTGAATGGCTTCGAGCATGTGCTCGGCGCGCTCGAAACTGCGCGGCAACATCTCAGCTTGTTGCAGCGCCTTTTCCAGCACCCAGCGCAATGACTGATCGTCGTCGACAATCCATACGCTGAGTTTCGAATCGCCCATGTCAGTTTGTCGCCGTTTGTTTAAGTGGCAGGCGCACGAAAAATACTGTTCGCCCGGGTTTGCTCTCAAACTCGATTAGCCCGCCGTGGCGACTAATCAACTCTTGTGCCGTCGGCAACCCGAGTCCGGTCCCTTCGACACGACTCGTCACCAGGGGGTAGAAAACGGAGTCCTGAAGCTCAGGCGGTATGCCTGGCCCGTCGTCTTCTATTTCGATGCTCGCGATGACCCGGTGACGGGTATTGCCTATCGTGAAATTACTAACGGCACGCGTACGCAACGTGAGCGCACCCTGTCCGTCTAACGCCGCAACGGCATTTCTGACGAGGTTCAGCAAGGCCTGAATGACCTGATCGCGGTCGAGGTCGATTTGCGGCAGGCCTGGATCGTAATCTCTTGACAGGGTGATTGAGGAAATCGATTCAGCTTCGATTATTCGAATGACGTATTCGAGCAACTCGTGAATATTCACGGCTTGCTTGTTGGGCGGTCCACCGGGGCCAAGCAAGGTGTCGACAAGGGCCGCGAGCCGGTCCGTCTCGCTAATTATGACCTGCGTGTATTCTTTTAAGTCGTCGCTGGCTAGTTGTCGCTCCAGCAATTGCGCGGCACCGCGTATTCCACCCAATGGGTTTTTAATCTCATGCGCGAGTTGACGCACCATTCGACGACCCGCCCCGTGTTGAATCAGCAATGCGTTTTCACGATTAATCAGTGTGCGTCGCGTTACATCCGTCATTTCGACAAGCAACGCGGCCGGCGGCAGGTCCAATGCCGACACTCGGCAATCCACTGTGCGTTGCCGGGCATGCGATTCGTTCGCTGCGAGTTGTATTTCGTTGGCGTATTCGTCGCCGCTGGCAAGAACCCGACTCAGGATGTCCTGTAGCTCGGGCTCATCACCTATCAGGCGCAACAACGAGTCGCCGCGTGCGCGCGTGTCGCTGATACCAAGAATATTTTCTGCGGCAGGGTTAAGTCCGACGACCAACAAGGACTGATCGAGCAGAATGAGGCCCGTACTCAGGCTTTCGAGAATCTGCAGCGAATGCTGTGCAAACGCCCCGCCACCGGAACCACCTGACCCGCGGCTGCCTTTCTTTTTTAGAAGTTTACTGTGTTCTGCTGAACGTAGAAGCGGTTTGCGCGGCTGCGAATCATGAGTTTGCCGTTCTCGTCGATGATTTCCACCTGCAGGTTGTGTACTCCGCGGTAAACCTCTTCGATCTGAAAGCTCGTTCCGGCCACTATTTCGCTGTTGCCATTGAAGTACGCGCGCACCTGGTGTCCCGCTTTCAAGGCCGGGGTCACCGTGACGGATACGTTCAGGATGCCTTCGATGTTCCACAGGGTTTCTTCGGCGCCGGGTGACGTGATTTCGACGCGTTCGTAACGAAATAGCGCCGCTGCCGGGCTAGCCTGGTTGCTCTGGGTTGGCTGACTCGTCGCTGTGGGCCGCTGATACCTGCGTCCCTGGCGCGAAGCGCTGTATTCAGGCAGGATAATGAGCTCTGCCCCGGGCTCGGGCCGGTCCGAATAATGAACAATGCCATTCTCATCCACCCAGCGATAGGCCTCCGACAGCGCCGCCGAGGCGGCAAGCAGCCCAATGATAAGGAATATCGCGCGATTACCCATACGCTTAGCATAGCAATGTCGACCGGGTCGAGGCCAGCGACCGGGCGCCAAATAATGTCGCCCGGTTCACATTTTTCATAATTAAAGGCTGTAATACATGTCAAATTCGACCGGATGCGTCGTCATCCGCAAGCGGGTGACATTCTCCATCTTCAGGTCGAGATACGCGTCGATGAGGTCATCGGAGAAAACATCGCCGGCTTTGAGGAATTCGCGGTCCTGATCCAGCGACCCGAGCGCCTCTTCCAGCGAGAAGGCCACGAGATTCAGGTCTTTTTCCTCCTCCGGTGGCAGGTCGTACAAATCCTTGTCCATGGCGTCACCGGGGTGGATCTTGTTCAGGATGCCATCGAGGCCGGCCATCATCATCGACGCGAACGCGAAGTAAGGATTGGCCATTGAATCCGGGAAGCGAATCTCCACGCGGCGCCCTTTCGGGTTCGCTACATAGGGAATGCGTATCGATGCGGAGCGATTGCGAGCCGAGTAGGCCAGTATCGTTGGTGCCTCGAAGCCCGGAACAAGGCGTTTATAACTGTTGGTCGCCGGATTGGTAAAGGCACAAAGCGCTTGCGCGTGTTTGATGATGCCGCCGATGTAATACAGCGCCGTATCCGACAAGCCGCCATAACCGTCGCCCGAAAACAGATTTTCGCCGTCCTTAAAAAGAGACTGGTGGACATGCATGCCGTTGCCGTTATCGCCAACCAGCGGCTTGGGCATGAAGGTCGCTGTTTTACCGTAGGCGTGCGCAATATTGTGGATAACGTATTTGAAGATCTGTACCTCATCCGCCTTTTGCACCAGGGTGTTGAATTTGGCGCCAATTTCACACTGCCCGGCCGTGCCAACCTCGTGGTGGTGTACCTCGGTTTCCACGCCCATGTCCTCCAGCGCCAGGCACATGGCCGATCGCAGGTCGTGCAGGGAATCCACGGGTGGTACCGGAAAATAGCCGCCTTTGACGGTCGGACGATGGCCCGTGTTGGGAATGTCGCCCGAGCGACCGGAGTTCCAGGCGCCTTCTTCCGAGTCCAGCCTGTAGAACGCGCCCTGCATCGAGTCATCCCACGCCACGTGGTCGAACACGAAGAACTCGTTTTCAGGACCGAAAAAGGCCGTATCGGCGATGCCGGTTGACTTGAGATAGGCCTCTGCACGCCGTGCCAGTGAGCGTGGGCAGCGGCCATAGCCCTGCATGGTTCCAGGCTCGACGACATCGCAGCGCAGATTCAGTGTTACTTCGTCGGAAAACAAATCCAGAACACTCGTGTCCGGATCCGGCATCAGGATCATGTCCGATTCGTTGATGCCCTTCCAGCCGCTGATGGACGAACCGTCGAACATCTTGCCCTCTTCGAACATGTCCTCGTCAAGGCAATGGGCCGGCATGGTGACATGCTGTTCCTTGCCCACCGTATCTGTGAACCGTAAATCAACGAATTTGACCTCATTGTCTTTGAGAAGGTCGAGTACCTCTGCGGGCGTCATCGGGAATTCTCCTTGCGTGAATGCTTAAAAACGGGACCGCCTGTTGCGGTCCGCTTAAGTCCTTGAGTGCAGGTTCTGTGCCACGTTGCCCCAGGCACTAAGCCATTGATTTACATGGCCTTTGTCTTGGCTGGCTGCGCGCACCTGCACTATTATAGCGCAAGCCTCAAATGTTGCGCACCATAATAGTGCGCGGCGCTCCTGGATGTACATCCCGATACAGCCTGCGTGATGGGTCTGCCGGGCGAAACTGTATATACTGCGCGCCTTCAGGGCCTCGATGGCTTTCTCAAGACTCAAAGTATGGGCAAAAAAACCGCTCCCAATCCGCTCAACTTCCAGGATTTGATTCTCACGCTGCAGCAGTATTGGGCCGAGCGCGGCTGCGTCCTTATGCAACCCTACGATAAAGAAATGGGCGCCGGCACCTTTCATCCGTCCACGTTTCTGCGCGCCATTGGCCCGGAGCCGTGGTCGGCGGCCTATGTGCAGCCCTGCCGACGACCCACCGACGGCCGCTATGGCGACAATCCGTTTCGGTTGCAGCACTACTACCAATACCAGGTCGTCCTCAAGCCCTCGCCCGACGACATACAGGATCTGTACCTCGACTCCTTGCGCGCGATCGGCATTGATCCCAACGTGCACGACATCCGCTTTGTCGAAGACGACTGGGAGTCGCCAACACTGGGTGCCTGGGGTCTTGGCTGGGAGGTTTGGCTGAACGGGATGGAAGTGACGCAGTTTACCTACTTCCAGCAAGTCGGCGGCCTCGAGTGCCGGCCCGTGACCGGAGAGATAAGCTACGGCCTGGAGCGAATTGCGATGTACCTGCAGTCCGTCGACAGTATTTTCGACCTCGAGTGGACCGCCGGTCCGCTGGGCCGAATCACCTATGGCGACGTGTACCACCAGAACGAGGTTGAGCAATCCAGATACAACTTCGAAGAAGCCGATGTCGATGCACTGTTCCACTCCTTCGATCATGCCGAGCACGAATGCGAACGCCTGATCGACGCGAAACTCGTCTTGCCTGCGTATGAGCGAATGCTGGAGGCCTCGCATTTTTTCAATCTGCTCGACGCACGCAAGGCCATCTCCGTTAGTGAGCGGCAACGTTTTATTTTGCGCGTGCGAACAATGGCACGGTCGATTGCCGAAGCCTACTACGCCAGTCGCGAGGACCTGGGGTTTCCAATGCTTGCGGCCGCAGGCGCAAATCGAGACAGTTCATGAGCACCGCTGATTTCCTGGTCGAGGTCGGCACCGAAGAGCTGCCGCCGAAAGCGCTGCGCGCGCTCATGGATGCCTTTGCCGAAAACCTGACGACGGCTATCGACGACGAACGGCTGCTTCACGGCGACGTACATGCCTACGCCAGCCCGCGTCGCCTGGCCGTGGTCATCGAAAAACTTGCAACAGCACAGGAAGACCGCAAGGTTTCGCAAAAGGGTCCATCCACGAAAGTGGCCTTCGACGACTCGGGCAAAGCCCTGCTACCCGCGATCGCCTTCGCCAAAAAATGCGGCGTTGACGTTACCGACCTCGGTCGCACGGCAACGAACAAAGGTGAATGGCTAAGCTACGAGTTGCTCGAAGCCGGCAAGGAACCTGACGAACGCAGAAAAAATCTCAAAGGC
>JADFLJ010000088.1 GCA_022564475.1 Pseudomonadota bacterium | reverse complement strand
CGCGATTTCCAGACCAGGCGGCTTCACGTACTCGGTCAGGTCCACACTCCAAACATTGTAATAATAAGTCGGTCGAAAATTGTACGTTGCCTGCGGTCTTGCATCCTTAAGCTTTGATGTGGATTCAATGTGCACCATTTGCGAAATGATAACTCCGTCCGCGCCGATCTTTTCGACCATCGCCATAAATGTCTCGCGCGTAACCGCTGTTCGCGTGTCCATCATCGTGGTGCTTGCGACGGCATCAGTGCCGAGTTCGGCCAGTTGCGTGACGATTTCTTTCTCGAGGTATCTGCGCGCGTCGAATGATGAGAGCAGGGCGATGACGAGGAGTTTTTGGTAGGGCGCGTCAGCCGCCGGGTCCAGGTGTTGAACGCGAGTGACGTGGGTGCCGCCCGCGCATGCGCTGAGCAGGAAGGTCGCACATAAAAGTGCCATCGTTTTGTGCCGGGAAGACGTCGACATCGTCATGAATTACTCACTGGAAGCATGGTTAGAAGGCGCATGATGCGGATTGCCGGGCAGAAAAGAAAGCTTCCTGGCTAAAACACCAGGTTCAGCATCGACAAGGATACGATCAGGAACAAGACCGTCATTATGCTGCCGACGCGAAGGAAGTCTTTGACGCGGTACTCGCCGGGACCCATGATCAACGCGTTGACCTGATGTGTCGGGATTAAAAAGGAATTGGATGTCGATATCGCGACAGTCAGTGCAAACATGGCCGGATCTGCACCGGTCGCAAGTGCGAGATTAATCGCAAATGGCACGAGTAATACGGTCGCGCCAACATTGGACATGACGAGTGAAAAGGCAGCCGCGAGCAGGGCAACCATGGTTTGCAAGATTAGCGGGGAAACATCCCCGATGGCTTGCAGCAAATGCTTGACGACATAGTCGGCTGTACCCGAGGTTTGGACGGCGATGCCGAGCGGTAACAGGCCGGCGAGCAGGAATACGGTTTTCCAGCTAACGGCCTTGTATGCCTCATCCATGCTCAGCACGCCAAATATGATCATGCCGACGGCACCCGTCATGAGTGCGACGGGCAACATGATGTTGGTAAACACAATCATGCTGATGGCGAGTGCGAAAAACCCAAGCGCCAGTGCGAGTTTGTACGGTTCCTGTTGTTCCCGCGGATAATCGGTCGTCACGATGACGAAGTCCCGATCCTTCTCGAGCCGCGTCAGATATTCCCAGCGTGTATGGCAGACGAGCATGTCGCCCGCTTCGATCTCGACGGTCGCGACCTTGTCGGTGATTGCCTTGCCGCTACGGACAATGGACAGCAGGCTGAGACCGTAGGTCATTCTGAAATGCAGGTCCTTCGCATTGTGGCCGATAAGTGTTGAATCGGGTGGCACGAGGACTTCTGCGACACCGGCAATCGAACGCGCGAGCAAGTGGCGAAACTCCACGAGTTTCGGCCGCAGCTTCAAACCTGCAGCTGCGACGAATTTTTTCAGTTTGTCCGGCTGAGCGATGATAGCCAGCATCGCCGGCGCGTAGATTGGCGCCTCAACGGGCGGCGATACCAATACTTTTCCTGCGTATCGCGACGCGACAATACGGATGTCGTATTCAAGCTGCACGCTCGCGATGTCCATGCCGACCAATATGCTGTCATCCGGCACCTCGATCTCGCGAACAGCCGCGTGCACACCGTGAAGATTGCGCATGTAGCGCACGGTTCCTCTGCCTCGAGTTATCGTCTCGGTATTTCCTCGCGGCAGAATATATTTGCCGAACAAGAGGAAGAGGAGCATGCCGGATGCAACCAGTGCGAGGCCTATTGGCGTTACGGAAAACAGGCTGAAATGTTGCATCACCTGATCCGGGCCAAGGCCGTGGTTCGCATTTTTAATCAAGTCGTTCAGCATGATCAGCGGGCTGGATGCGACCATCGTCATCGTGCCGCCAAGGATTGCGCAAAAGCCCATCGGCATGACGAGTCTGGACATTGGCAATCGTGTGCGAGAGGAAATGCGTGAGACGACCGGCAGAATCAATGCGGCTGCCCCAACGTTCTGCATGAACGATGAAATGATTGCGACCGTGCCCGATATGAGCGCCACGATGCGTTTTTCGGTCTTGCCACCGAAATGCAAAATTGCCCAGGCAACGCGTTCCATGGCGCCCGTCTTGTCGAGGCCGCCGCCCAGAATCATAACGCCGATAATGGAAATAACAGCGTTACTCGAGAAGCCCGAAAAAATAACGTCCGGAGTCAGCAATTGATTGAGCCCGGGAACGAATATCAACAGGCCCAGAAGAGTCATGATCAGCATTGCAGCGACGTCGACGCGCAGCAATTCGGTTGCAAAAATGAATATGGCGAACGCGACGATCATCATGACGATTACGATTTCAGTCGTCAGTGTCGGTAGCGCATCCATAGCACCAGTATATAAGGGTCGGGCAGGGGCTGTCGGATTTGCATCGCAGGTTTCGCAGCTTCCGCGAGTGTTTTGCTTGATCTGTTCTTCGGACAGGTCTAGCTTGAGGTCACGGAGACTGGCTTGAGGATAAGAAAATGAAAAACAAGACTTTCTGGATTGGCTTCGTAGTGGTTTTCATCGTCATGCAGGCGATCGGTTTCCTGATACACGGCGTGATGCTGGACGATATGTATCAAGCCCTGGCCGCCTCCTTCCGCCCCAAAGAACAGATGGATGCCATGATGTGGATCATGATACTGAGCGGTACGGTGGTGCTGTTTCTGTTCTGTTACGTCTACACCAAGGGCCATGAAGGCAAAGGCGTAATGGAAGGTGTGCGTTACGGCGCATTGATGGGATTGTTCCTCGCGTTGCCGACATCGGTTGACGCGTACGTTTTATACCCCCTCACGCAAGAGCTCGCAGTGATCTGGTTCGTTACCACCGTTGTCAGCATGATGATCGCGGGTGCGATTTTCGCGGCGATCTACAAACCGTCGGCTGACTGACAAGCCTATTGGTAACCCCGTGCCTGCAGCTTGAAAAGGTGGGCGTATTGGCCGTTCTCGGCGAGCAGGCTTTCATGCGTCCCCTGTTCGATGATCTTGCCCTCGTGGATGACGATGATCCGATCGGCGGCGCGTACCGTTGAAAAACGGTGCGAGATCAGGATCGTCATCTTGTTATGACTCTGCGAGCGAAAGTGGTCGAATATCGCGGCCTCGGACAGTGCATCCATGGCGGCCGTCGGCTCATCCAACACCAGGATATCTGCCTCAGTACGCATGAATGCTCGCGACAATGCGATCTTCTGCCATTGCCCACCGGACAGTTCGCGGCCCCCCTTGAACCAGCGTCCGAGTTGCGTGTTGTAGCCATCCGGCATCGCCTCGATGAACGGAGCGGCCGTGCCCGTCTTGGCTGCGATCGCCCAGCGCTCTGCATCGTCGATGTATCGAACGTCGCCCGCGCCGATATTTTCGCCGACCGAAAACTGGTAACGGCCGAAATCCTGAAAGATGACGCCGATGCGTTTGCGCAGCGCCTCCACATCCCATTGCTGCAGATCCAGCCCGTCGAGCAGGATCTGGCCGCCGGTCGGATCGTAAAGCCGGGTTAGCAGCTTGATCAACGTGGTCTTGCCCGAGCCGTTCTCGCCGACCAGGGCAAGGCTGTTACCCGGGCTAAGCTCGAAGCTCACATCTTCCAGCGCGTTTTCTGTCGCGCCCGGGTAGGCGAAAGATACGTTTCTAAACTCGATACCGCGTTTCGGCTCAGGACCCTGTTTCGCGTCGCCGAGGCGCGCCGGTACGGCTTGCCCGAGGTAGTCGTACAAATTCGACAAATAGAGGTTGTCTTCGTACATGCCGCTGACAGCCGACAAGCTGGCGGCGACGGCTGTCTGGCCTTGCCGGAACAACACGAGATACATCGTCATTGCACCGAGCGTGATTTCTCCGTTCATCGTCGTTATTACAATCCATGCGTAGGCAGCATAAAAAGCGCCTGTGGACAGCAGCCCGAGTAGGAAACCCCAGCTATCGCGTCGGATAGTCAGGCGTCGATCCTCGACGAATAGCTTCTTGAAGATGTCCCGATAGCGTTGCAGGAGCCGCGGCCCGAGTTGAAAAAGCTTAACTTCCTTGACGCCGTCTTCGCGGGCGATGACAGTCTCGAGGTACATCTGCATGCGCGTCTCGGGCGAGCGCCAGCGGAACAAACGAAACGCGTCGCCGGAAAACTTGGCCTCGGCAAAAAACGACGGCAGGCCGGCGCCAATCAGTATGACAACGGCCCAGGGCGAGAACGCGAACAGCAATACAGCGTAGCTGGTCAGCGAAATCGCGTTTTGTACGAGCCCGAACGTGCGGTTAACAAGACTAAGCGGACGTCTGGATGCTTCGCGTCGCGCTTGAGTTAACTTGTCGTAAAACTCCGAGTCCTCGAAATTTGCGAGTTGCAGCGTCAGCGCTTTCTCGAGAATCATGACGTTGACGCGTTGGCCGAGCAGTGCGCGCAGCAAAGACTGACTAACCGACAAGCCACGCTGACTGGCCGCGACCAGAATGACAACGATGGATTCCATGACGATCAGCCACAACACGTGGCCCGTGTCGGGATCGGCCGAATTCATCGCCGTGACGACGCCGTCGACAATGAGTTGTCCAATGTAGGCAATGACGGCAGGCAGGATGCCTGCGACGAGCGTAAGCAGTGCAAGCGTGATCGTTAGCGGTCGGCTCGTTGTCCACACGAGTTCCAGCGCACGGCGGCTGTACACGAATACGCCCAGGGCGCGCTCCAGGAAGCCTGCATCAGGGTCTTGCGCGTCAGCCAAGAGTGTTACCGTCCGTCATGATTGCGCATCCTTATCTACTTGCGGCGCAGTATACAGATGATGCTAATGTGGCCCGCATGATAATTAACAAGGGCATACATGATTGACTTAGCCGCTGTGCGGGCCGACACGCCCGCGTGTGAATCACTAATTCACTTTAACAATGCCGGTGCAGCCTTGATGCCCGATCCTGTGTTCGATGCGATCACTGAGCATCTGCAACTCGAGCGCGAGCAGGGCGGTTACGAAGCGCACAAACTCGCTGCGGACAAGGTGAATAGTTTCTACAGCGAGTTCGCGACGCTGCTGGGTTGCGATGCTAATGAGATTGCCTACGTTGAAAACGCGACGCGCGCCTGGGACATGGCGTTTTACGGTCTGCGACTGGAGAAGGGCGATCGGGTACTGACGCACGGCTCCGAGTACGTATCAAATTTCCTGGCCTTACTGCAACAATCCAGGCGTCGGGGCATCGAGATTGACCTGGTTCCCTCCGATGAGTTTGGGCAGGTCGATGTGGGTGCGATGGAAGCCATGATCGGTTCAAAGACGCGACTTATCGCGATTACACATGTTCCTACGCAGGGTGGCTTGGTTAACCCGGCCGAGGCTGTCGGGCACATTGCTCAAAAGCACGGCCTGATCTACATGCTGGATGCGTGCCAGTCGGTGGGTCAGATCGACATCGATGTAAACAAGATCGGCTGCCACGTTCTCTCGGGCACGGGGCGCAAGTTCTTGCGCGGTCCGCGCGGCACGGGTTTTCTCTACGTCGCAACAGATATCATGGATCAAATCGAGCCGCCGTTCATCGACTTGCACTCCGCGGCCTGGACTGAGAAGGGCAGCTACACACTTGCCGCTGGCGCGACGCGATATGAGAATTGGGAATGTTACATCGCCGGCAAGATCGGACTTGCACGCGCCGTTCGCTATGCGCGTGATATTGGAATGAATGCGATCGAGGAACGTGTAACATCGCTTGCTGCGATGCTGCGAGACGCGTTGTCGAATGTGCCGGGTGTGACCGTGCAGGATCTCGGCCAGAAAAAATGCGGCATAGTGACATTCCAGAAACACGGCGAGCAGGCCAGTGACATGGTTGTGCGGCTGCGCGAGAAACGTATCAACGTATCGTATACGGATTCAGAGTCGGCACGCATCGATTTTGCCGAGCGTGAGATAGACGAGGTCGTTCGGGCGTCCGTGCATTACTACAACACAGAAAATGAAATCGGCCGCTTCATTGAGCTTGTACAATGTTGAAACTCGTCTACGTCATCGTCGCCTGTTACATTTTACTCGTCGCGGTCGTATACCTTATGCAGGGTCGTATGCTGTACCTGCCGAATATGCCAGGGCGCGCGCTGACCATGACGCCGACCGATGCTGGCATGGACTACCAGGACGTCTTGATCGAAACGACCGACGAAGTGATCCTGCACGGCTGGTTCGTCGCGGGGCAATCCTCGCGAGTGCTGCTTTTCTTTCACGGCAACGCGGGAAATATCTCGCACCGTCTGGAGTCGATACGACAATTCCGGGACCTGGGATTGTCAGTATTAATTGTCGATTATCGGGGCTACGGTCAAAGCGGCGGCAGCACGACCGAAGAGGGGATTTATCGCGATGCTGATGCAGCCTGGCGCTATCTTACTGAGGACCGTGGTATAGCCGCCGGTGAGATCGTAATATTCGGACGCTCACTGGGGGCGTCTGTCGCGGCATTGCTGGCTTCGCAGCAACAGCCACTGGCACTCATCGTGGAATCGTCTTTTACCTCCGTGCCTGACGTTGCCCGAGAACTCTATCCGTGGCTCCCGGTGCGCTGGTTGAGTCGGTTTAGTCACGCCACAATCGACTACGTACGAGGCGTTCGGTCCCCGGTATTGGTAAGCCACAGTCGCGACGACGAAATTATTCCATTTCATCATGGCGAAGCGATTTTCGCAGCAGCGAACGAACCCCGGACTTTTCTCGAGCTTCGCGGCAGCCATAACGATGCGTTTCTCCGCGACCAGCGAATATATATGGAAGGAGTACGATCGTTTTTGGCAGAACTTCCGGCGCGTTGATCGCAATACAGGGTTTCGGCGTTAGCAGCATTTTTGTGCCTGTTCGCGGGATCGATGAGTTACTTCGGGCGTCCGTGCATTACTACAACACAGAAAATGAAATCGACCGCTTCATTGAGGCGATATAAACAGGTGCTACGGAGGGTGCCGTCAGCGGGAAACTGACATGACAGTTGGCGCAAGTATTGGAAATATTATTAAAATTGCCGTACTCGGCGCATGCATCTATGCGTTTGTGACATGGGAGTTCAACGGACCGCAAGACGATGACAATAGCGCTTATGCGGAGCGCGTCTGTGCTGATGCAATAAGAGGCCGCTTCAATACGCGCTCGGTAAACGTATATGCCGTCAGCGACTCCGATAAAGGCTTCGTCGTGCGCGCGTCGATTACATTGCCTAATGGCTCGCCCGCAAAGATTTATTGTTTGACGAACAGATACGGTGGAGTCGAAGAAATCAGGATAGTCGAGCGATAGTCGAGCGATAGTCGAGAGCAAGTCGAGAGCAAGTCGAGAGCAAGTCGAGCTTAGGTCAGGCAGCCACATGCTGTTGTCCCATTTACGTGCTGTAGAAAATCATCAGGTTTGGCTCCTGACTGTCCAACGCGGGAAGCCTTTTGTCGAAGCTGGGAACAAGCCAGTATCAAGTGAGTAAATGATGTTGATTCTCAGCCGTACCTGTTGTTTATTAATGCTGCTCGGGCTTTCCGCCTGCGGCGGCACCAAAGTACTCAAGGATCCCGAATTACTAGTGATTGCGGAGCCGCTTGCGAGCAACGCGGACCAATATATATCTGCAACGCTGGACTGGGTCATATATCGAGATGGCCCTGGCACTTGGGCGAAAAATGTGGATTGGGACGAGTACATGATACGCGTGCCGCGTTGGACGGATTACACGTGATAAAAGCAGAATAACAGGCCGTTTTATTGATAGTCTCTAGCGTCAGCTACCTGGAGAATAACAATGACGCACCGAGTCTTCGCTGCCCTATCCCTGTTCGCTCTAATTCTGATTTGGCCCGGTATCTTGCCTGCGGCCGAGCAACTGGAAGGGACGCTGCAAAAAATCGAAAGAACCGGGGAGTTCGTGATTGGTTATCGAACGGATTCCAGCCCGCTGTCCTACGAAAACGCATCCGGTGAACCATCCGGCTATTCGGTTGATTTTTGTCGACGCATCGCGGCGGGTGTTAAGGCGCATCTGGGTAACGACGATATCGACGTTAAGTTCGTACGCGTCGCATCCGAAGATCGCTTTTCGGCAATTGTAAGTGGTGACATCGATATTGAATGTGGCTCGACGACGATCACGCTGGCGCGCCAGGAGCAGGTCGATTTCACGCTCCCAATATTTGTGACGGGTGGCAGTGTGTTGTCGCTGACCAGGAGCGGGATTCTTGATATGTCCGGCTTGTCGGGAAAGACCGTAGCTGTGGTTAAAGACACGACGACGGTTGAGCAGCTAAAAGCCTACTTAAAGGAAAACCTGATCGATGCAAGTATTGTAATCGTCAGCGATCGCAAGGAAGGCATGCGGCTTCTGAATCGACGCGACATCGATGCATTCGCTTCTGATCAAATCGTATTAATCGGCCAGGTGATTGAGGCAATCGATCCAAAAATTTATTCGCTCGTCAGTGAGACATTCTCCTACGAGCCGTACGCATTTGTCGTGCGACGCAATGACGCGGACTTCCGGCTCGTCGCTAACCGATCCATTGCGCAGCTTTATCGCAGCGGTCAGCACATCGACATCTTCTTCAAATGGATTGGCCGTATCGGCATTCAACCACCGCCTGTCCTGATTGCGATGTACCAGCTCAGCACGCTTCCGGAATAGTTGCCGGTGATCGCCGGACGGAGCCATGTAAAGCACGCGTACACACGGGCTCTAACATGTATAGATAATATATAAAACTTGACATGACTGGCATATCATGTAAAGTAATTCGATAAATATATACATATTGAGCGCGAATATGATGGATTTGTTGACATCGCTGCCGGGCCCACAGCAGCTGGAGACCCACGCGGTCCTCAAACAGCTCGTTGCTGCGCATCGCAATCTGGCCGAGCTAAAGGGTATAACGGGAACGATTCCGAACCCCGAAATCCTGATCAGTACACTGTCGCTGCAGGAAGCGAAAGCGAGCTCTGAAATAGAGAATATTTTCACGACACAGGATGAATTGTATCAAGCTGATATTTTCTTTGATAAATCCAGT
>JADFLJ010000087.1 GCA_022564475.1 Pseudomonadota bacterium | reverse complement strand
TGTCGGTATGCCACTCGGCCTCGCCACTGCCCAGCACGCCGATCGGCTTGCCGTCCCGCTCGACGTTCGAGATGACCAGCAGGTCGGGCTCGCCGGGCGGATGCGCGTCGTCCCAGCCCGGCACCCGGTCGAGCTCGCCGAAGCGCCGCGCCAAGGCGGCGAGCGCGCGCGCCTCGAGGGTCTGGCCGCGGAACAGCAGGACCAGGTGTTCGCGCCAGGCGGCGCGGATGGAGCCGATGCTCGCGTCGTCGAGGTCGCCGGCCAGGTCGACGCCGCGAATTTCGGCGCCGAGGGCATGGCCGGTGGGGATGATCTCGAAGGTCATCGGCAAGGACCTTGGCAGTCGCGCGGTATCAGCCGTCGATGAAGCTGTGGACCTTGCCGGTGCGCTCGCGCTCGGCGAGCAAATTGTCGAGCCAGTCGGTGTCCATCTCGGGGACCGACGACAGCAGCAGCTCGGTGTATTCGTGGTGCGGCGGGGTGAAGATGTCGTCCTTCATGCCCTGCTCGACGATTTCGCCCCGCAGCATGACGACGACTTCGTCGGCCAGCTTCAGTCGCCTGAGCGTTATATCCAGGTCGGCCGTATCCGGTGTCGGATGCGCGAGCACATTCGCCGACATTGCGCCGAATCCCAGCCAGGCAGCCTCTTTTCGTACTCGCTCACGGTCTTGCGAATCCAGCGCCGATAACAGCAGCAAACACCATTTGCCATCCCAATTCGCCACCGGCTCGCCATAGATTCGGTGCGTCGCCTGTTCAAAGCGTTCCCGCCCTTCTTCCGTAAGACTGTAGAAACTGCGCCGCCCGATTTGCTTCGACTGCAGCCAGCCGTCCTTCGCCAAACGAAACACCGATGTGCGGACGAGTCGCTCGCTGATGCCGAATTCGCCCATTGCCTCAATCAGGCTACCCAGCCATACAACGCCACCGCGCGGTGCGATCGAGTCGCCGAATACGGTCGTGATCAATGAGCCCGCTCGCAAACTGGGTCGCGATTGAAATTCGTCGATGAGGCGGCGACAGCTGGATTCGAGTGACATTCGGGACCGTGCATGCGTTAAGATCGGCCGACGTTACAATCTGATACCGAATAATTCAAATTCTTGTGGATTTTGTATCCTCAAGACAATGCCAGCTAAGCCAAACAGATGAAGCTACGCCTATGAAACTTGGAAACTACGCCAGAGACGAATGGCTTGACGGTGATGGCGATGGTCGACCTCTGATCAGCGCGGTCGATAGCCGCCCGCTCGCCTCAATTACAAGTGACGGTATCGACTTCGGAGCAATGCTTGCACATGCGCGCGAGGTGGGTGGCCGCAATCTTCGCCGACTGACGTTCCACGAACGTGGCGACATGCTCAAAGCGCTGGCCAAGTACCTCATGGAGCATAAGAAAGAGTTCTATGCGCTGTCGACCGCCACGGGTGCTACACGATCCGACAGCTGGATCGATATCGACGGTGGAATCTCAACCATGTTTGTTTTCTCCAGCAAAGGCCGTCGCGAGATGCCGAACGATCATGTGTATCTGGACGGGCCTCCGGAAATACTGTCGACAAAGGGTACGTTTGTTGCGCAGCATATTTTCACGCCGAAGCTTGGCGCAGCTATTCACATTAACGCGTTTAACTTTCCCTGCTGGGGCATGTTGGAAAAACTCGCGCCTGCACTGCTTGCCGGTGTGCCGGCGATCATCAAGCCCGCATCGAGCACAGCTTATCTGACCGAACTCATGGTCAAACGCATGATTGAATCGGGTATTTTGCCAGCGGGCTCTGTGCAACTTATTTGTGGCGGCGTTGGCGATTTGTTCGAGCATCTCAACTGCCAGGACACGATCGCATTCACGGGCTCCAAGAATACGGCTGAAATGTTGCAGCAACATCCGCGCGTAATCAGTGAGTCGGTCGCGTTCACGGCCGAAACAGATTCGTTGAATGCCTCAATACTCGGTCCGGATGCGGTTCCGGGCACCCCGGAGTTCGATCTCTTCGTCAAAGAAGTCACCAATGAGATGAAGACCAAGGCTGGACAGAAATGTACGGCCATTCGACGAATTATTGCGCCGGCGTCGGTCACGTCTGATCTCGTTCGTGCCCTGTCCACAGCGCTTGGCGAAATTCGCATTGGCAATCCCGCCAGCAAGGACGTCGACATGGGTGCGCTGGCGAGCCACGGACAACGCGACGAGGTTCGCGAGCGGCTTGCTGAGCTTGCTACCGAAGCCGAGATCGTACACGGCGGTGATAAGGACTTCGATCTTATCGACGCAGATTCATCGAAGGGCGCGTTTTTCATGCCAACCTTGCTGCACTGCGAGAAACCTCTGCAGTCAAAAGCCGTTCACGCCGTCGAGGCATTCGGCCCGGTGAGCACGGTTCTGCCTTACGACTCCATTGATGAAGCCATCGAACTTGCGAAACTCGGTGAAGGCAGTCTCGTTGCTTCGATTATTAGCAACGATAACGAAGTTGCACGCGAGCTCGTCCTTGGCATTGCGGCATACCACGGCCGCATCATCGTGATTAACCGACATTGTGCCGGTGAGTCCACGGGGCACGGTTCGCCACTGCCCCATCTGATTCACGGCGGCCCGGGACGTGCGGGCGGCGGCGAAGAAATGGGCGGCGTGCGTGGCGTATTGCACTACATGCAACGCACCGCGATACAGGGTTCGCCGGAAACCGTGTCGACGATCGGCCATCGCTGGATACGCGGCGCCGACCAAAACGTCCCCGACGTGCACGTGTTTCGAAAAACCTTCGAGCAGATTCAGATCGGCGACACATTCAAGAGCGAGTCACGCGAGGTGTCTCTGGACGACATTGATCACTTCGCGGAATTCACGGGTGACAAGTTCTACGCGCACATGGACGAAGACGCAGCGAAAAAGAATCCGTTTTTTGAAGGACGCGTTGCACACGGCTACCTGATCGTCTCGTTCGCGGCAGGACTGTTCGTCGACCCCGATTTCGGTCCGGTTCTGGCGAACTACGGTGTCGATGACTTGCGCTTCCTGACACCGCTGAACCACGGCGACTCACTTCGCGTTCGCCTCACCTGCAAGCAAAAAACACTGCGTGGTGACAGCGGCTACGGCGAGGTACGCTGGGACGCGGAAGTCACGAACCAGGACGACGAAATTGTTGCCCGATACGACGTGCTTACGATGGTCGCGACTGACGAACACTGGAAGTCTGTATCTTAGGAAAGACGAATGATTCTACGTAGCATTGCCGACGGCCTGTCACAGCGCAAATGGGGAACGGTTGCGACTGAAGTGTTGATTATCGTCGTCGGTATTTTTATCGGCCTGCAAGTGGATGACTGGAATCAGGCACGCATTGACCGTGCAGATATCAACACATACATGCAACGAATCCAGCAAGATCTCGCAAGAGATCTGGATTTCTTTGCCTACCTGTCAGGCGAAGCAGCCAGAAAGAGAATCGCGCTTGCAACACTAAAGCAGCTGATCGAGAACGAGCCGCCGGCAGATACAAACGCCGATGAGTTTTTTGATTCTTTGCAATTCAGCTCATCAATCGGCTTCGAATTTCCCGAAGTTCAGACAGTGACTTTTTTGGATCTGCAGAGTAGCGGCAAGTTGTCTCTGATCGAGGATGCTGAACTTCGTCGAAAGCTGCAGTTCTGTCATCAGGAATCACTGCATCGCTCCTATCGTATTGAATCTCGAATTACCGGCTACGCTGCGACATTGTATTCGATGATCGACGCCCGAATTCAACTGATCTACAGGGATCCCGAGTTGAACATCGACACGTCAAACGGTGATGAAGAAAATTTTGACCTCGATACGGCGCGTGAAGACTTTCTGGCCGCGGCACGAATAAACGGTCTGTCGAGGCTGATAATGGCCGAGCAAAACTACACAGAGTTTTTGATTGCGCAAGTGAATATCCAGTTGACAGAAATCGCGGACCTGCAACGAGCTGTCAGCGACGCCACTGGCGAGACAGCGCACTAATTCCAGCCAGTCCAGCCAGGGCCCCGAACGACGCGGCCGGGCGTTGCTCCCGTATGCTCGCCATCTTTTAGAACCTGTACGCCGTTGATGATCACGTGCTCGACACCGGTTGAGTACTGGTGCGGCTCCTTGAACGTCGCATGGTCCTGCACTTCGTCCGGATCAAAAACGACGATGTCCGCGTAGTAGCCTGCGGTGAGCTGACCACGATCCCGGATGCTGATGTTTTGTGCGGGTTGTGAGGTCATGCGACGAATAGCCTCCTCGAGTGACAGTACGCCCTCATCCCTGACGTATTTGCCAATGACCCTGGCGAACGTGCCATAGGCACGCGGGTGCGTGCTGGATTCCAGGAACACGCCTTCGGTTGCAGCCGCTTCTGCATCCGAGCCGAAGCTTACCCAGTCCCTGGCCATTTTCTTGCTGACGTTTTCCTCGCTCATGATTCGGTAGGCTGTCCCGATACGTGTATCGTCTTCAATGACAAGATCGATCGCCGTCTCTGCAGGCGGCGTGCCGCGCATTTCGGCAACTTCGGCCAACGTCATGCCCGTGAGCGGTTTTAGCGCGTCACTCTTGAACGCCAGCAGCAACATGTTTTCCGGGCCGGCTGCCAGGAAAAGGTTTTCCCAATCGCCGCCCGGAGTGGTCATCTCAGTCATAACGCGCGCCCGAATTTCCGGGTCACGTAATGCCGCCACCCAGGCATCGTGCCCGCCTTCCTGCACCCATAACGGCATCGCGGCATCCAGACCCGTCGCGGCCACGGGATAGGTGTACATGTTTGCTGTTATAGCCAGTCCTTCGCTTCGGGCATCCTCAACCATTTCAAAGACGCGTTCCAGCTTGTCCCAGTTGGATTTTCCGGCTGCTTTCAAATGATAGATTTCTGCCGGCGCGCCCGTAGTCCTCGATATGTCGATGAGTTCCTGCACGGCTTCTTCAAGACGCGCACCCTCGGAACGTATGTGCGAAACATAGGCGCCACCGTACTCGGCTGCGGCGTTGACCAATGCGATCAGTTCGTCTGTATCGGCGAAATTTGCGGGTGCATAAATCAGGGAAGAAGCAACGCCAATCGCACCGTCACGCATCGACTCGCGAACAAGCTCACGCATGCGTTCCAGCTCTTCGTCCGTGGCCTTGCGATTTTCGTATTCGATCTCGTGAATACGCACGGTCGTCGCTCCGACATAGGAAGCGATATTCGGTGACACGCCTCTGGCTTCCAGGTATTCCAGATACTCGCCCAGCGTCGTCCATTCGATGGCGTATTGGATGTCGCTCTGGGCATCGGCCATCGATTTTTTCATGTCGTCATTGAGCGGCCCCATGGACCAGCCCTCGCCCATGACTTCGAGTGTAACCCCCTGCATGATGTCGCTCATCGCGCGACCATCTTCAATCATTGAGTCCACCGCCCACGACAGCATATTGATGAACCCCGGTGAGACAGCCTTACCCGTCGCGTCGATCTCGACAGTAGCCGTCGCACTAGCCAGGTCGCCGATCGCGGCAATGCGATCGCCATTGACTGCGACGTCCGCTGTTACCCCCGCAGACCCCAGCCCGTCGTAAACCGTGCCGCCCCTGACAATAAGATCGTAATTCGTTGCCGCTTCGTCGGGCGCACACGCCCAAACCGACACAGCGAGAAGCAACAATAGCCAGATGTACTTGCGAGTGTTCGACTTATTCATATTGATCTCCAATTACAGCGCAAGCGCTGCGGCTACAAGCGGAATGGCAGAGCCGTGTCCGTCTTTATTTCTTTCAGCACAATATTGGACCGTACCTGCGACACGCCGGGCAGGCGGAAAATAAAGCCATCCAGGAATTTGTTGTAAGCATCGATATCTTCAACTACGACGCGCAGATGAAAATCCGCTTCGCCGCTTGTTGCGAAGCACTCAAGAACTTCAGGATGGCGCAAAACTTCGCGAATAAAATTTTCAACATTTTTTTGCTCATGGCGGGCCAGCGACACATGCACCATTGATGACAGGCCAAAACCTGCCTTGCGCGTATTCACGATCACGGCGTAACGATCGATCACGCCGTCTTCCTCAAGACTTTTTACACGCCGCCAACAAGCCGAGCTCGACATGCCGACGCGTTCGCCCAGCTCCTGCATCGTCAGACGGCTTTCTCGCTGCAATTCGATGAGTATTCGACGATCTTTGACATCGAGCATTTTATATCTCTTTTGTCATAAATTTCACAAATTCTACCATTTTTTTACGTTTTTTCGAATATTTCTCCGTTTTGTCGCCATTTGGCACACTATCTGGAATCGCTCAACGGCTGATTCCTGCGACACTGAGCGACTGCAAAAAGTCCTGGAACCTCCCATGTCCGCAACCGCCATAAGCCCCGCAAACTTCCCGCTCGACAATTACGAACTGGACGATCGCTATCGGCGCGAATCGGGACGCGTCTTCCTGACGGGCACACAGGCCCTGGTTCGAATCGCGCTGATGCAACGCACGCTGGATCGCGCCGCCGGTCTGAACACGGCGGGCTTCATAAGTGGCTACCGCGGTTCGCCGCTCGGCGGTCTTGATCTGGAGCTTTGGCGAGCAAAAAGCTTTATCGAAGAATCCAATATCGAATTCTTACCGGCTGTTAACGAAGAACTCGCAGCAACCGCGATTCTCGGCACGCAGCAAGTTGAAACCGACCCCACTCGCACAGTCGATGGGGTTTTTGGTATCTGGTACGGCAAAGGACCCGGTGTAGATCGCGCCGGCGACGCGCTCAAACACGGCAATGCGTACGGCAGCTCGCCGACCGGTGGCGTGCTGGTCATCGCAGGCGATGATCACGGTTGCGTCTCGTCGTCGATGCCACATCAATCCGATGTCGCATTCCTGACGTTCGTCATGCCCAACCTGAACCCGGCAAGCATCGCTGAATATCTTGAATACGGTTTGTACGGCATTGCCCTCTCCCGCTTCTCCGGAATGTGGGTGGGCTTCAAGGCGATATCGGAAACCGTCGAATCGGCCATGTCGATCGAACTGCCACCCTACCCGCAATACGTCGTACCGGACTTCACTCCTCCGTCGACGGGCTTGCATTATCGCTGGCCGGATTTTCCGGGCCCGCAAATCGAAGAACGCCTGGAAGCCAAAAAAGCAGCCACGCTGGCATTCGCGGCGGCCAATCCGATTGACCGCAAGATTTTCGATATCCCGAACGCCAGGTATGGAATCGTGACAACGGGCAAGGCTCACCTGGACCTCATGGAAGCACTGCGCTTGCTGGGCATCGATCAAAGCGCGGCGCAGCGCATCGGAATCGACGTCTACAAGGTCGGCATGGTGTGGCCACTCGAACCGAAGGGTGCACTTGATTTCGTGCAACAGAAAAACGAAGTCCTCGTCGTCGAAGAAAAACGCGGCATCATCGAAAGCCAGTTTAAGGAATACTTCTACAACTACCCCGGCCGCAAACCGAAACGCATGGTCGGCAAAGAAGATCAAGAGGGCAAGCGGCTCGTCCCGTGGGTGGGTGAACTGTCGCCCGTGCAGCTTGCCGGTATCGTGGCACGACGCCTGGACGCCGAATTCACTGGCTTGAATCTGACAGAACGCGCAGATCGCTTGCTGTCCGGTGGCGGCCACGTCATCAATATCGAAGGCGCCACACGCACGCCGTATTTTTGCTCCGGCTGCCCGCACAACACATCGACCAAACTACCGGAGGGCTCACAGGCGCTCGCGGGCATCGGTTGTCACTTCATGGCCAACTGGATGGAGCGCGACACCGACGGCCTCATTCAAATGGGCGGCGAAGGCGTCAACTGGATCTCACGTTCGAAATTCAACGGCAATCGCCACATATTCCAGAACCTCGGTGACGGCACGTTTTATCATTCCGGCTCATTGGCAATTCGCCAGGCCGTCGCAGCAAACACCAACATCACGTATAAGATTCTCTACAACGACGCCGTGGCAATGACGGGCGGCCAACCTGTCGACGGCCCTATCTCGGTCGAGGCGATCGCACACTCGATACGTGCCGAAGGCATAAAACGCATCGCACTCGTATCAGACGAACCCGAGCAATTCAGCAGCAGCGACTTTCCGCCCGGAGTCACGATCTCCCATCGCCGCGACATGGATGCCGTACAACGCGAACTGCGCGACATTCCCGGCGTGACAGCGCTGATTTATGCACAGACTTGCGCCACAGAATTGCGTCGCAAGCGCAAACGCGGCCAGATAGAAGCGCCGAAGAAATTCGTCGTAATTAACGACCTCGTGTGCGAAGGCTGTGGCGATTGCTCGGTCGAATCGAACTGCTTGTCCGTCATTCCGAAAGAAACAGCGTTCGGGCGCAAGCGGCAGATCGATCAGAATAACTGCAACAAGGATTTTTCCTGCATTAACGGTTTCTGTCCAAGCTTTGTCAGCGTCGAAGGCGAAAGGCAACAACGCATCGGCGTTGCAACGATCGCGGACGTCAGCACCTTAGCCGATCCTGATTTCCCAACCATTAACGGCTGCTTCGATCTGCTTGTGACGGGTGTTGGCGGAACGGGCGTCATAACCGTCGGTGCTTTAATAACAATGGCCGCCCACCTCGAAGGCAAGGGCTCCAGCGTTCTCGACTTCATGGGCTTCGCACAAAAGTTTGGACCCGTGCTCAGTTACATACGAATTGCCGATGAGCCATCGGACATCAACCAGGTGCGTATAGAGCCCTCACGAGCTGATGCACTCATCGGCTGTGATCTCGTTGTTAGCTCGTCGCCGCAAGCCTCAAAAACCTACAGCCGTGAATTGACGCGGGCGGTCATGAACACGGCAGAGATGGCGACCGGCGATTTCATTCTGGAACCGGTGCCCGGTTGGAGCACGCGCGCGATGCCGCCTGACTTCGCTGCGGCCATGGCCGCAGACTCCTGCGCTACGAGGTCCTGCTCCTCGAGCGTCGCTCCTGCGGCCTCGGCGGCCGAAGCAGCAGCAGAAGCGGCGGCGGCTATCGTGGCCGCTACGCTCGACATAAAACGTGGGATGCCTTGAGCGGGGTTGTCATATCAACGCTTCGTTATATGAAAGTATAACGGAATATCGCGTTTTGTC
>JADFLJ010000086.1 GCA_022564475.1 Pseudomonadota bacterium | reverse complement strand
AAGGACGATCCAAAATCGCTGCAAAATGTGCCCTAGCCCGAAAAATTGCCAGAATCGCCTTCACCTTGATGACCAAGCAACAATCTTTCAAAAAACAGGAGATCGCCTATGGTATTTCGCCATAGAAGCTCCTACAGCCGCTCCTACGGAAGTTCGGTCAGGACTTCGGACACATCTTTGCGAGATTGCGCAGGCGTTACTTTCGGGAAACCGTACCAGATCAGGCCCACCACGAATTCGTCGGACGCATTAAAGCCGACGATGTCAGCAAACCCCGGATCGCGCGTGATATCGCCCGTCGTCCACTTCGAACCGATACCTGCCTTCCACAGGTACAACATGAAGGTCTGCACGGCAGTCGCACAGGCCGCATAGTCCTCGCGTTGTAACAACTCATCGTCCGAAGACCTGCAGGTGACGACCAGCCAGCCCGGCTTTTCCGACCAGCTCTTCGCCTTGAATGCGCCGGCTTTCTCACCTTTTGCCGCCGTGACCAGCTCACGCACTAGATCGAGACAGCGGCCAATCGATTTCGATCCCAGCCGGTAGAAACGCCAGGGCTCCGTGACGCCGTGGTTCGGTGCCCATGTCGCCACCTCGACCGCGTCACGAATCAATTCATCCGGTACGGGCATTTGCAGATAAAGATTAATCGTGCGGCGACCGCGCAGCACTTCGGCAAATTCACGCAACTCCTGCGAATCGTAACCGGGCGCCGTTTTCTTCACCACCGCTGCACGCTCAGACGCGTTCGATAATCATGGCGATGCCCTGGCCCACGCCAATACACATCGTGCAAAGTGCGTAACGACCGCCATCGCGCCGCAATTGATAGGCCGCCGTTGTGACCAGGCGTGCACCCGACATGCCCAGCGGGTGGCCCAATGCTATCGCGCCGCCATAGCGATTGACGTGCTCGGCATCATCGTCGATACCCAGTTGCCGCAACGAGGCAAGCCCCTGTGCCGCGAAAGCCTCGTTTAATTCGATCACATCCATCACTTCGATCGCCAGATTTGTAAGCTGCAGTAATTTGCGTGACGCCGCGACGGGTCCGATACCCATGATGCGAGGCTCGACGCCGGCGACGGACCATGCGACAACGCGCGCCAATGGCTCCAGGCCATTCGCGTGCGCCGCAGCTTCCGACGCGATCAACAAGGCGCAGGCGCCGTCGTTAATGCCCGCGGCATTGCCGGCTGTAATCGTGCCGTCGGCGCGCACAATCGACCGTAATTTCCTGAGGCCTTCGATCGTCGACCCGGCGCGCGGATGCTCATCCTGCCCGACGATCAAATCGTCACCACGTCGTTGTGGAACTGACACGGGCACGATCTCATCGGCGAACATGTCCTCGCCATTCGCTGCTTCGGCGCGTAACTGGCTACGCAAGGCGAACTGATCCTGATCGTCACGGGATATCCCGAAATCATCAGCGACGTTTTCAGCCGTTTCGGCCATCGAATCGATACCGTATTGCGCCTCGAGCGCCTTGTTCACAAAACGCCAGCCGAGCGTTGTGTCAAAAGTTTCAACATTGCGACCGAAGGCTGCGGTTTGCTTGCCCATGACGAACGGCGCGCGTGACATCGACTCGACCCCGCCCGCGATGCCCATGCTGATACTGCCCGCGGCGATACCGTCGGCAATGTTGCCGATTGCGTTTATGCCCGAGCCGCACAGCCTGTTCACGGTTACGGCCGGAACGTCCACAGGCAGGCCCGCGAGCAAGGCCGACATGCGTGCGACGTTGCGATTGTCTTCGCCGGCCTGATTGGCGCAGCCGTAAGCAAGGTCGTCAATCGCCGTCGTATCGAGCTGCGGGTTTCTCTCGGCCAGTGCGCGTATTGGAATCGCGCCGAGGTCATCGGTGCGGACCGACGACAGGCTTCCGCCGTAACGCCCGATTGGCGTTCGTACCGCGTCACAAATAAATGCTTTGTTCATTCTGTACTTCCGTTTTCTGAATCGCTTGTACCCATTTGCTCGAACATCCTGCCGAGGTGCACGGCCGTTGCCACCCACGCCGCCGCGACCACGGCGCCCACGATCGCAATGCCGGCCAGCCCAAGTCCGAACGCACTGACAAGCTTGGTATAAAACCATGCCGTCGCCACATCGCTGCCTCGATAGACAACGGTGTCGATAACGGGCTTGGATTTGAAACGCGTTTCGCTATCAACCTGTGTGAAGAGTATTTCGCGGCCGGGCCGCGTGATCGCGTAATTTCCGGCACGGCGAATGATCTGCACAGCAATCAAGGTGGCCAATGCCGGACTCGCCGCGACGACAAGCCAGCCGCCAATCATCAGGAATGGAATCAGCGCGAGCGTTTTGGACATGCCGAATTTGGTCGTGAGACGACCCGTCGCAAACAACGCCGTAAAGACAGCCAGGATATTGATGGCCAGATCGATTTGCGCCCAGATCAGTGTTCGCTGCTCCCGATCGAAATCGCCTAATGCCTTTCGAAGTTCGAAGTAAATAAACGTGTTCATCACTACGTACAACAGAATGAACAAGCCAATCCACAGCAGGTAACGATTGTTTACGAAAAGTGTAAACCCGGCAAACGGATTCGTCCCCAGTCGATTGCCACGCAGCAAATCACCCTGCGCATCGGCATTGCCAAGCTCGCTGGATCGTAACTGATCAAGTTTTGCGATGATCGGTATGGGCACGAGCAACAGGGCCGCACTCACCAATAACATGTTCAGCTCACCAATCGCTTCTTGATACAATGTTACAAACAATGGACCGGCTATCGCACCCGCCATCGCGCCAACCGCGATGACACTGAATAGACGCTTCGCCTGTTCTTTGTTGTAAAGCCCGGACATGAACGTCCAGAACACCGACAGGTGAAACAAGCTGAACACGCTCGTCCAGACGTAAAAAATCCGGTTAACGAAATCGTTATCGCCCAGTGTTGAGCCGGCGACGTAAAAACCCGCGAACGATATCGCGAAGAAGACGTAAACACCCGGCACGATCACTTTGAATCGTACGCGCGAAATCACGGCACCGTAAACACTGACGGCCAGCGCGCTGAAAACAAAGGTCGAGGTCCAGAGCCAGCTTAATTGCTCATCGGTCCAGTCGGACGACAGCGCATCGCGCGCAGGGCGCAAGATGAAGTACGCCATCATGATAAAGAAGGCAAAAGCAAACGACAGTAGCGTCGCCTTAAGCTCGTTTGCTTCGACCTTGGCTGTGGCCTTTATCAGGCGGGACAACGGATTACTGCGCTCAGTCAAGACCGAGCTCAAAACCCGCTTCGAGTTCCTGTTTTGAATAAGCGCGAAACGCGATCATCGTCTCGGTCGCTACAATACCGTCCAGATGCCGCATCTTGTCGCTGATCACATCTGCGAGATCCTCGTTTTTCGGGACCTTGACGATCGCAACCAGGTCATGCCGGCCGGCGACCGAAAACACCTCCTGTACACCTCTCATCTCGGCAATCTGATCTGCCAAAGTGGATATGCGGCTAGTCTCCGCACTGATTAGAACTATCGCCGTAATCATGATCCGAATCCTTCGCTGATACATGCCCGTTGCGGGCTCATCGGGATTCGCAGCGTAACATTACCTGCCGCTGGGCTGCACGATTTACGGCGCGCTGCTGGCGATGTCCTTTGCGACAGCCAGCAACTCATCGGCTGGAATTCGTATCTTGTAGTCCGCGTTGCTATAGGCGAACGCAATCACGCCATCAATGTCGACTGCGAAAACAGACGGTACGGAGAGAACACCCTGATTCGCTATCGACGAACCTTCGATGTCATGCCCGTTTGAGGCCAGCCAGTTCACTGTCCGATCGGACGTTCGAAATGCGATGCCAAATGCGATCGCCGCGTTAGCATCCGCATCAGAGTAGATGGTGTAATCAAGGTCCGCAATATTTTCCTGAGTGTCCTCTCCCAGGCTCGAATACAGCAACTCCGGACGATCACCACTCAGGAACAGGACATCGACACCCAGCTCATGAATCTCCGGAATTACATTGCGCAGCTCGGAGAGATGCATATTGCAAAACGGACACCAGCCGCCGCGAAACGCAATGATAATTGCCGGTCGTTCGAGCGCACGTGGGTCAAAGTCGAAACGATCCCCAGCCACGGTTTTTACCGTAAATCCGGGTGCGCCATCGCCCTCCGCCAACGGGCGGATATCATCGGCAGTCGCCGCTATCGGCACATCGGCATGCCCGTACTGGATTGAGGTACTGGAGATCAGGCCGATCAACAGCATCAATGATACCGAGCTCAAGGCCAGAGAGCGTGGCTTCACGGTGAATGTTTTGTGGTGATTTGGGAAGTTCATATCCGCTTACGTCCGAGTCAGAATACTATACAGACCTTGGGAGCGGCCGGTTTATTACGACGATCGCATCGCTTTTTCCAGTAATCCGGAGGCACTCGTATCTGCCTCGTCACGGCTGCGGGCTTTGGCACGATACATGGCCTGATCCGCCTCTCTGAGGAGGCCGGTTAAGGTGCTGGCATGCTCCGGATAGAGCGCAAGCCCGATGCTCGCGGAACACTGGAGCGTCTGATCACCAATCATGTAAGGCTCTTCGAGCGCAGCCGTCAGGCGCTTGGCAAGCTTGTCCGCCAGCTCGCCTGATACATCCGGCACCAAGGCGACGAATTCATCTCCACCGGGCCGACCGATGATGTCGCAGGACCGCAGGCTCTTGCGTAAGCGTTCAGCTGCGATCGTCAGTAATTGGTCGCCCACTTCGTGGCCACAGCGATCATTGATCTGCTTGAAGTCGTTCAAATCCATAAACAGCAGCGCTCCGGTTGCGTCATCATCGCTGTCTACCAGGCGCTGTGTGGCCTCGCGCTCGAAACCACGTCGATTGAGTACCCCCGTCAGAGGATCCGATCTCGCGATAGACTCCATCTGCCGTTCCTTGGCTTTGTCGTCTGTCACATCGACCAGCGTCAAAGCAAAATCATCTCCGACAGGCTCACAGATCATCCGCAACCAGCGGCCGGGTCCACTCCTGCCTTGACGCACTTCTGTATCGATGCTGGTTCCAGCCTCGGTTACATCAAGAAATTTTCGCAGCACACTCCCAGCGTCGCTGGCCTCCATGCCCGTTGTTGCTAACTGAATAATGTGGTCAGCTTCCTTGTCGACGAGCGTATCCGGATCCACAGACAGGAATCGGCCGGCGGCGGCATTGGCAAAAATGCATAGGAGTAACTTGCGCCCCAGCTCTTGATCGTGCACCCAGCGAAGGCGAATGATGCCATTCACCGAGTGATCGATCAGCGTTCGCAAGAGTTTCTCACTCTTGCGAACTTCTCGTTGTGCGAGCTCAACGTCACTCACATCGCGGAACATGAGTACCTGGCCGCCACGCAGAGAGCCGCTCGTCGTACTGATTCGCGATACCTGCACATGCAAAAAGCGGCCCGTGCTGGTGATCATGTTTTGCGGCTCACCCGTTTCCAGCACATCGAAGACACAGGTGGAGCCGTGGTCAAACACAGTGTCGAGCGGCGCACGCAGTGCATCATTTTCGTTTATATCGAGCAGACGTTCCGCGCCGTGATTCAACCCGATGATTCGCAATTGGTCGTCGATCACGATGACCGGATCTTGCATATTCTGGAATACGGTCTCATATGCAAGCGGCGTAAACTCGATGATCTTCTCGCCGATAATCAGCCAGGCATAAAACGGCAACATGGCAGCAAAGACGATCGGCACGAAAGAAACCGTATTCGGCCCGATACCGAAATCGTAGGCCATGGCTGCTACCAGCGGAACGAGACATGCTGCCAGATTCAGAAACAGCCCGCGACGGTGTGCGGGTGCGACCGCAGAGCTGTGCGCCATCAGCTTGAGCATCGCAGCACCTAATACGAGGTAACTATAGGGAGCGTGCACGAACAGGAACCACTTTCCCCATTCGTTCGGTCGCGTTAGAAACTGACCCTGATCGTTCGTCGCCGGCAAGTACCACATGAGTTCGTGAAACGAGTTCGTCGCTGCGATCGTCACCGAAATAACCGGAATGATAAGCAGCATGACGATCATGCGAACTGGAGTGTCGGCGCCCGTGAATTCACGAAACGCGACATAGGTCACAACCGGTGCCAGCGCGGTCCCAACGAAGTGGCACGCGCGCCCGATCGAAAACTCCATGAACGTCGTCGACATCAGCTCAACAGCGCCACCCATGACCCAAACGCTGACAACAACAGACAATACGCCGACAGGCACGCTGCCCACTTCTCGCTTGGCCGCGATCAGATGGATACCAAGCAACAGGTATCCAGCTGCGCTTAGCGTCAAAAACACGGACAATAGAGTGTCCATTTCCATCGGGTTGCGGCTCAATTAAACAGAATACAGAGTCTTATGTTACTGAGCATCGGCCGTCGATTCCGGGACCTGTTTCTCAGCTTGAGCGCCGGGAAAACGCTGTTTGTGGTAGAAAGCAGTCAATCGCTCGCAAATCCTTTCGCGCAAAGGCTTGCAGGCGGGTCATGAAGCGCCGGAAATTCCATTGTTGTCGAATTTTGTGACGCAGGTCCGCCAGCTATGATAAGAAGAGAACCGGATGCCAATCGATATCAAATTCACGCTCAGCGATGCCGACATTCGACAGTTTCAGGATATTGTCGATAAATCGCGGAATGCGTCGGGCAAGCAACAAACGCCCCAGCAAATAGAGGACGCGGCCAGAGAGCTTATTCGCGAAGCGCGCGATGGCCATTTGCCGGCGTTCATTGCCGAGCGCATGCAAAAACTCGACGTTGTGATCACAATGATCAATGACGAAGAGTGGCAGCTAAGCGAAGAAGAGCGGCATCAGGTTATGAGCGCGCTGGCCTATTTGTGCGAACCCGAGGACCTGATTCCGGACCACATACCGGTACTGGGTTTTCTCGACGATGCGATTTACGTGGAGATAGTACTGAGCGAATTGCACAACGAGATATCTCTGTACCAGGAATTCTGCGGCTTTCGTAAAACCGAAGAAGCACGCCGGCGGGCGCTCGGCGAAGACACCAGGATCGGCAGGGAAGAGTGGCTGGCGGACAAACGTTCGATCTTGCACGCAAAGATGCGCAAACGCCGAATGAGCACGGGGATGACCGGCACCTGGCGAATGCGCCTCTGGAAGTAGTGCGGAGTCTGCGGCATCCGACCCCTGTTAATTACCTGTTCATCAGGTCCACTTGTCCACGTTGGGTGCCGTGTAGATCTCAAACTGCTTTAAGAGCCCTTCGGGATCAGCATCGTGTAACAACATCTCACGGTTCTCGGGTCGCAAAAACCCTTCCGCCACGGCGTGGTCCAGGTATTTCAGCAAGTGATCGAAGTAAGCCCGAACGTTGAGAATGCCGCAAGGCTTGTCGTGAAAACGTAACTGACTCCAGGTCAGTATCTCTATGATCTCCTCCAGCGTGCCGAAACCACCCGGCAAGGCAACGAAAGCATCCGACAGGTCCGCCATCATCGTTTTGCGCTCGTGCATTGACGACACGATGTGTAACTCGGTTAATCCCTCGTGCGCAATTTCCCTGTCTTGTAGAAACTTCGGAATTACGCCATGAACCTTGCCGCCCTGCTGCAGGACCCGGCCAGCGATCACGCCCATGATGCCAACGGCTGAGCCACCGTATACGAGTTCAAGCTCGTTCTCGACCAGCACGTCCGCCAGTTGCAGCGCCGCATCGGCGTACTCCGGTCTTGCACCCATATTGGAGCCGCAATAGACACAGATTCTTCGCACGTGGAAACCGAACTCAGGCGTTCGTCGCAGGCGCGTTCGCGCTTTCGATTATTTTCGCAATTCCGGGGCGGGATGCGCGCAATTCATCCGCTGTCAGCGCATCCAGTTCGTGCGGAAAAACCAGCCATTCAGCCGTCTCGTGAAGATAATAATCGGGCACGAGGTCCGTCTCATTTCGAGTCGGCTTGAACCAGGGCACCGCGATGCGTATGTCCTCAGGCATATTGTCGCGCGCGCGACGGGACAACTCTTCGATGACGGTCTTAATCGTATTGCCTGTGTCGAATACGTCATCCACGATCAGCACGCGATCGTCGTGACAGATTTTCTTTATGATGTAATTAAGCCCATGCACCGCGACGGCTCCGCGCTCGTCCACACCAACGTAGGACGAGGTCCGAATCGCGATGTGGTCAGACTCCAGACCCGCGTAGGCCAGAATTTCCTGCACAGCCATGCCGACCGGCGTACCGCCGCGCCAGATGGCGATGATCATTGTCGGCCGAAAGTCGCTCTCGAGAATCTGCAGCCCGAGCCTGAAGGAGTCCTCGAGCAGGTCCTGAGCGGAAAGTACGGTCTTGTCCATATAGCTTGCCTGTCAGCGCTGAGCTGGCCTTATAATGCAGTCAGGAATTCTACCGCAAGGCAGACGTGGACAGGCAATGAAAAAACAAAGAACAAGCAATGAATAAGCAATACATCGCCGCAAACGATCTGTTGCATGACTCGTTTCAGCTCGCTGTAAACATCTATGAGGCGGACTTCAAACCCGATTTCCTCGTCGGCCTGTGGCGCGGCGGCAGTGCCGTGGGTATCGCGGTGCAGGAAGGACTGGAACATCTTGGCGTCAAGACAGACCATATTGCGATCCGCACGTCCTATACGGGCGCGCCGCATTACTCGGAAATGGTCAGTAAGAAAGAAGCAATTCGCGTCCACGGTCTGCAGTATCTGCTGGAGAATCTCAGTTCGAATCATTCCATGCTGATTGTCGATGACGTCTACAGCACGGGCTCGAGCGTTGCCGCAGTGATCGATCAGCTCGCGCGCAAGACACGACGTAATCTTCCAAAAGACATTCGAATTGCGACGGTCTGGTATCGCCCGACCGACAAGACCCTGCGCACGCCAGACTACTTCGTTCACGAAACGCAGGACTGGCTTGTTCTGCCCTATGAGCTGACGGGCATGTCGATCGAGGAAATCGCTGAGCACCGACCCGAACTCAAATCGATCATCGAACGCTCGGTCCAAGCGTTCGCAGCGGTTGGCGGACCGAGACGTGGAATCGCATTCGCGTTTATCCCGGGCGCCGGGCTCGAATATCTAGTGACGGTCGGC
>JADFLJ010000085.1 GCA_022564475.1 Pseudomonadota bacterium | reverse complement strand
CTCGCGCACGAGTGCATCGGCCGGGAAGTTGAAAGTGGTTTCCACCACGCCGCAGCGCAATGCCGCCGGGTCCCTATTAGCACGACGCATCATGAAAAATTCCCATCCTGACAATCTGGTTAGCCAGACCTGGTCCGGGCCACTGGAAAAACCGGCGTCGATTCCCGACGCTGCAGACGTCGTGATTATCGGTGGTGGTATCGTCGGTGTCTCAACAGCCTGGTTTTTATCCAGGCAGGGTGTTTCGGTCACATTGTGTGAGAAAGGATTTATCGCGGGCGAACAATCTGGCCGCAACTGGGGCTGGGTGCGACAGCAAGGCCGGGACGTGCGCGAGCTGCCGATGATGATCGAGAGCATGCGGATCTGGCGCGGGCTGGCTGAGGAACTTGGCGAGGATGTGGGCTACACGGAGGCAGGTTGTCTGTTTGCGGCCAAAAACGATAAACAACTCGCAGAATTCCAGAAGTGGGTCGACATCGCGAAAGACTTTGATCTCGATACGCAGGTGCTGCTGAAAAAGGAGCTTGCGACGCATTTACGCGGCGCGGCCATCGACTGGCCGGGCGCGATGTATACGGCGAGCGACGGCCGTGCGGAGCCGCACAAGGCCACGCCGGCCATCGCCCGCGCGGCAACGCGAAACTCTGCAAACATACTGACGGGTTGCGCGGTCCGCGGCATCGAAATGACGGCCGGCCGCGTGTCGGCTGTGGTGACAGAGCACGGCAGGATTCGGACGTCGACTGTGCTGTGTGCGGCTGGCGCCTGGTCTTCGATGTTTTGTCGCTCGCTGGACATATCGCTGCCGCAATTGCAGCTGCGAGGAACAGTCACTCGCACGGTACCCGGGCCCAACGTACTAAACGGCAACTTGTTCGACGATCGTATTGGTATTCGGCGGCGGCAGGACGGGGGCTATACGGTCGCGCATGCATCGATCCTGGACCATGCCATCACGCCGTCGACGTTTCGCCATTGCTTTAAATTCCTGCCTGCACTGCGACAGGAATTCGGCGTTCTGAGGATCCGTATCGGTCGGGAATTCATCGACGAATGGCAGACGCCGCGGACCTGGGATCTTGATAAACCTTCACCCTTTGAGGCAACACGGGTTTTGAATCCGCAGCCGAACCAGAAAGCAATTAGCGGGATTCGCCGCAACATGGGAATTATCTTCCCGGCGCTCAAAGGAATTGAAATTGCAGAATCCTGGGCGGGGATGGTTGAAACCACACCCGATGTTGTGCCGATCATAGATTCGCCACAATCGATTCCCGGTTTTCACATCGCCACAGGATTCAGCGGTCACGGTTTCGGTATCGGACCCGGCGCAGGCAAGGCTCTTGCAGCGTTGCTGACCGGCAACGACCCTGGAATCGATTTGCAGCCGTTTCGACTCGCCCGGTTTTTCGACGGTAGCCCAATATCACCGCAGTCAGGTATATGAATGAATTCTCCGATAATTTTCATACAGAAATAAAACTACGCACTGTATTTATTTCGCTCGCCTTATTGCCAGGCGGGGCATGTACACTGGATGGTGCTAGCGATTACGAGGCCGAGGGCACAGCCGGTCTGCAGCAATCCGCTGATATTCCAGCGCTGCCGCAGGCCGTCACCAATAACGCCGTGGTGTCGGTAACAACAATGAATGGCGAGTACCTGGTCAGCTTTGCCGGTCTGGGCGAAGGGCGGACTCACAGCGACACGCTGGACAGCACCTGGGTATTCGACGCTAATACTCGTGAGTGGGCAGAAGCTGCGTCGCTGCCGGGTGGTGTCGGTCGCCTTGCAGCAGTGGCCGCGGCCGTTGGTGACCTGGCCTATATCTTTGGTGGTTACAGCGTCGCCGAAGACGGCACTGAAGTTTCCACACCCTGGGTTCACTCCTTCGATCCCGCTAGCGGTCAGTTCGAGGAGCGTGCCGAAATGCCCGTGCCTGTCGACGATGCCGTCGCGGTCACGTTCGAGCATCGCTACGTTTACCTGATCAGCGGCTGGCACGACCTTGGCAACGTGAACCTCGTGCAGCGCTACGACACGATTGAAAACAGCTGGTCGCAGGCGACGCCAATCCCGGGTCCGGCGGTGTTTGGTCACGCCGGTGGCATCGTCTTCAATACGATTGTTTACTGCGATGGTGTGGCAATTGCAGCACACGAGAACCAAGGTCGGGATTTCGTTGCGGTCAGCGATTGTTACCAGGGGATTATTGATGCAAGTGATAGTCGCCGCATCGACTGGCGAGTCGTTGAGGCTCATCCTGGCTTGCCGCGTTACCGCATGGCTGCAACGGGTGCGGAGGAACTCGGCGGAGTTCTTTTTATTGGCGGCAGCGAAAATCCCTACAACTATGACGGTATCGGCTATGACGGCGAACCCTCCGAGCCGGTGGCGCATGCCTTGTTGTTCAACACAGCGAACGCCAAATGGCAGGTTCTGCCAATATCCGGAACCGCCACGATGGATCACCGTGGACTACTGCACTTCGATGGTTCATTTGTCACGATCGGCGGCATGGAGGCCGGACAGCAAGTGACGAGCAGACTTTACTCTTACGCGGAATAACAAAGGCATGTCTGCAGAGACACAGGTTGATGTTGCAATTGTTGGTGCCGGTATAGCCGGGATCGCGACGGCGTATTACCTGTGTGTCAGTCGTGCCACCCGCATGCAAATCGGTGCGTTGATTCAACCCTAGGCGATGCATTTGCGGTATGCCGCTCGGCTTGCGAAGATATTGCCGCATTTCAAGCTTCTCCAAGGGGCGCCCTATGTTTCGAATTTTTTTCCTGCTGTTTTTTGTAGCGGCTGCGGCGAGCGCCGCTGACGATGACGCCGACATCCTGAAGAATGTCGATATCTTTCAGATGGAAGTCGCCAGTGATCCGCAAATATCACCCGATGGTTCGACAGTCGCCTACGTACGCCGGTCGATGGATATCATGTCTGATCGCCCGGTCTCCAATATCTGGGTGATCGGCTATGACGGCAGCGGCCATCGTCCGCTGCTGTCGGGCAGTGATTCCTACAGCAGCCCACGCTGGTCACCGAGCGGCGATCGTATCGCCTATATCAGTAACGTTGAGGGACACGGAGCGCAGATTCATGTGCGCTGGATGGACACGGGGCAGACAGCGCTTCTGACCAACGTCCGCAATTCACCCGGGTCAGTTTCCTGGTCGTCCGACGGCAAGACCATCGCATTCAGCATGTTTGTTGAAAGCAAATCGCCACCGCTTGCGCCGCCACCGTCAGCGCCCAAAGGCGCGGACTGGGCGCCGCCGGTACGAGTCATCGAATCCATGCCGTATCGCAGTGGCGGCCGCTATTTTGAAACCGGCAATGATCATATTTTCCTGCTGTCCGCCGAAGGTGGCACGCCGCGACAAATAACAAGCGGTGACTACGATCACGACGGGCAGCTCTCATGGACGCCGGACGGCAAAAACATACTGTTCGCTGCGACGCGCAAGGAAGATGCGGAACACGATCCGGTCGAGGCCGATATCTGGTCGGTGAGCGTCGCGGATGGTGCGATGACCCGGTTGACGGACCGCGACGGCCCCGATTTTGGCGCCGTTATAGCGCCCGATGGGTCAAAGATAGCCTACCTCGGTTTCGATGACAAAAAGATGGGTTATCACAATACGAATGTGTATTTGATGGACATCGATGGCGGGAGCGTCCGTAATCTTACGGCGGACTTCGATCGTGAAATCAGTGACGTGCAGTGGGCCGGAAATTCGAAGAGCCTGTATGTGCAATACGACGATCGCGGCAAGACGCATATCGCGTCGCTGTCGATGCGTGGCGAAATCGCGTCCATTACCGACGATGTCGGCGGCGCGATTCTTGGGCGACCTTATACCAGTGGCGGCTTTACGACCGCGAGCAATGGCGCTTTCGCTTACCAGGCCGGTACGCCGTATCGGCCGGCTGACGTGGGTGTAGGACGCGGCCATCGCGCGACCCGAAAACTGACGAATCTCAACGACGATGCTCTCGGCCGCATATCGCTGGCCACGATTGAGGCGATCACCTGGAAGTCCTCGGCCGACGATCTCGAGATACAGGGCTGGATAGCGACGCCGCCGAACTTCGATGCGGAGAAAAAATACCCATTGATACTCGAAATTCACGGCGGACCCTTTGCCGCGTACGGGCCACAATTTTCACCCGAAATTCAGTTGTTCGCGGCGGCGGGTTATGTGGTGTTGTACACAAACCCGCGCGGTTCGACGAGTTACGGCGACGCGTTCGCCAACGAGATTCATCACAATTATCCGGGACAGGACTACGATGATTTGATGTCGGGCGTGGATGCGGTCATCTCTCGCGGCTATGTCGACGAAGATCAACTGTATGTGACGGGCGGCTCCGGCGGTGGCGTGCTTACAGCCTGGATCGTTGGCAAGACGGATCGTTTTCGTGCGGCAGTTGTCGCAAAACCGGTCATCAACTGGACCAGTTTTTCGCTGACCTCGGATGGCTCGCACTTCTTTACACGCTACTGGTTTGCGGACATGCCCTGGGATAACCCCGAGGCTTACTGGGCGAGGTCGCCATTGTCGCTGGTCGGAAATGTCACGACGCCGACGGCATTATTGACCGGTGAAGCAGATTTTCGGACACCCATCGCGGAGTCCGAGCAGTTCTACCAGGCGCTGAAACTGCGCAAGGTCGATACCGCGCTGATTCGAATACCGGAGGCGACGCATGGCATCGTGGCCCGACCGTCGCATCTGATGGCGAAGGTCGACAACATTCTTGCGTGGTTTGAGCGCTACAAGGAAGACGAGAACGCGGACGATAGCGACGATTAAGCTATGAAAGAAAAGCTTGAGATCACGGCCTACAAGATCATGGACAACCCTCCACCGATTCGCACTGCCGATCGAAAACGCGAGTGGATGGATGACACGCAGGATCGATTTGCGTATCGCTGCCTGCCCCTGTCGATCGCCAACCAGACGGGCTGGGAAATACTGTCGCCGGCCGGGTTTACGGCGCGCTGGAACGGCAAGAACGATCTTCCTGCCATTAAAATCAAATTTGATGACGAGGAGTCACCGCTAATCGGTTCGCATTTCGGCCACGGTGTGCTGACATTTACGCTTGGCTACCTGTTCCGCACGACGAAAGCGCACAACCTCTGGGTAAAGGGCCCAACGAATCAGTTCAAGGACGGTATCTCGGCGCTGGAAGGCCTCATCGAAACCGACTGGACACCATTTACGTTTACGATGAACTGGCAGTTCACGCGCAAGCGTCACAAGATTCGTTTTGAAAAGGACGAACCGATCTGCACGCTATTGCCGTACCCACGCCACTACATCGGCAAGTTCGACCCGAAACTCAAAGTGATCAACGAAAACCCCAAGCTATACAATCAATACGTGGCGTGGAAAGACGATCGCGAACAGTTTCTGCGAGATCTCAAAAACCCGGACTCGGAGGCCGTCAAAGCGGGTTGGCAAAAAACCTATATGAAAGGTGAGGACCAGTTCGGAAAAGTTTTTGCCGGCCACCAAACAAAAGTGCGAACCGCGGATTTCAAATAAACCGGGGTCGAGCTACAGTTCATCACACTGGCCGGCTGGCACGCGCTGAACTGGAGCATGTTCAATCTGAGTCGTGCCTACAAGCAGGATGGGATGTATGCTTACTCGAAGTTACAACAGCAGGAATTTGCGGACGAGCAATTCGTCGCGTGATCTTCAATTCGGCCCGGGGCCGACAGGGAGTGAAACGTTTGGGCACGAAGACAAGCACACAGGGCCCGGATCGCGTAGATACAGGTGGTCTTCGTGTCGATCCTGGTTTTCAGCGTTTTGTTGAGGATGAATTATTAGCCGGGATCGAGTTCGAGGCCGCGGCATTCTGGCGCGGCCTTGAGGCTATCGTCGATGAGCTGACCCCGGTCAATCGGCAGTTGCTGCAGATACGCGACGAGCTGCAGGCACAGATTGACCAATGGCATAAGGACCGCGCGGGCAAGCCCTGGGTCAAATCAGACTACGTCGACTTTCTCTACAAAATTGGCTACCTGCGCGAAGAAGGCGAGACTTTTGCGATCGAAACCACGGGAGTGGATCCTGAGATCGCGAAAATTGCGGGGCCGCAGCTTGTCGTTCCGGTTAACAACGCACGCTTCGCAATAAACGCATGCAACGCGCGTTGGGGCAGCCTGTATGACGCGCTGTACGGAAGCGACGTTATTGATGAGGAAGACGGTAAACAACGCACTTCCTCATACAATGAGGCGCGTGGCGCCGCCGTTATCAAATACGCGAGCGCGTTTCTGGATAGTGCAGTAGCCCTCGACCACGCCAGTCATGCTGAAGTCGATCGTTACCTGACGGATGGCCAGGTGCTGCAAGCGAAACTGCACGGTGGGCAGGTCGTGGGCCTCTTGGAACCGAGTCAGTTTGTCGGCCAGAAATCGGAGCAAAGAGGGGAGCACTCCTTTCTTCTGCGCAACAATGGTCTGCACCTGGAAATTGTGACGGATGCGCAGCACATCGTCGGTCGCCAGGCACCGGGAAATGTTGCAGACGTGATCCTCGAGTCAGCCATCACGACCATTCAGGATTGCGAAGACTCGGTTGCCGCCGTGGATGCCGAAGACAAGGTGGGTGTCTACCGCAACTGGCTCGGACTGATGTCCGGCAGCTTGCACGCTACGTTTGAAAAATCCGGCAAGCAATGCAAGCGAGAACTCGCGAAGGATCGCAGCTTCACGGGGACCGACGGCAAGCCGCTGATCTTGTCCGGGCGCAGCCTCATGCTGGTTCGAAATGTTGGGCATTTGATGACCAGTAATGCGGTTCTGGACAAGGACGGCCAGGAAATTTTCGAAGGCATTCTCGATGCCGTCATGACAACAGCCTGCGCACTCGCGAACCGCAGTAATGCGGAGCGTCTACCGAACAGTCGCTTCGGTAGCATCTATATCGTCAAGCCGAAGATGCACGGTCCGGCCGAAGCGGCGTTTGCAAATACGCTGTTTACGCGAGTCGAAAGCCTGTTTGGTCTTGCAGCGAACACAATCAAACTGGGTCTCATGGATGAAGAGCGACGGACAACCGTCAATCTGCAGGAGTCTATTCACGCCGTGCGCAAGCGACTCGTATTTATCAACACGGGATTCCTCGACCGTACGGGCGACGAAATTCATACGAGCATGTGGGCTGGGCCCGTGCTGCCGAAAGAGGCAATCAAGGCCGAGCCCTGGATTAATGCCTACGAAGACTGGAACGTCGACATTGGTATTCGCTGCGGCCTGCCCGGCAAAGCACAGATTGGAAAGGGCATGTGGCCAAAACCCGATGAGATGAAGCAGATGATGGCGACGAAGCAGGCGCATCCGCAGGCCGGTGCGAACTGCGCCTGGGTGCCGTCACCCACGGCGGCAACACTGCATGCGATGCACTATCACGTTGTTGACGTTCGAGCGCGTCAGCGGGAATTAGTGACGCGCGAGCTGGCGAGTCTTGACGACATTCTTACGCCGCCGCTTTGCGATGCCTCGCTGCTCTCAGCCGACCTTATCCAAGCCGATCTCGACAACAACGCGCAGGGCATTCTGGGTTACGTCGTACGCTGGATCAATCACGGTGTTGGTTGTTCGAAAGTGCCTGACATCAATGACGTTGGGATCATGGAAGACAGGGCAACATTGAGAATTTCGAGCCAGCACATCGCCAACTGGTTGCTGCACGGCGTCGCGAATGAAGAGCAGGTGCGGGAGACTTTCGAACGTATGGCCGTCGTTGTTGACGAACAAAACGCCGTCGATCCGGGATACCGTCCGATGAGCGACGATCTTGCGCACAGCCTGGCATTCCAGGCTGCCTGCGATCTGGTGTTCAAGGGGCTGGAACAGCCGAATGGATATACCGAGCCCTTGTTGCACGGCTATCGGCGCCGCCTGAAAGCAGAGCTCGCGGCGAAGACCTAAAATTGACCGTGGCGCGCCCATTTCAGGTCGACTATTGTGGCGTCTGGTCTTTCATTGCAACGCGGACAGAGGTTCCTTGCTTGCCAGGATTCGCTCATAAATTCATTGTCGTCTTGCTGCTGCTTCTTGCAACGGCGGGTGTGCGCGCCGACACACTGAACGTCGCGGTCGCCAGTAACTTCGTCGAGGTGCTGCGAACGATCGTGCCGCAGTTTGAGGCGCGATCTGGTCACGTCGTGAATATCATTCCGGGTGCCAGCGGCAAGCTGTACGCGCAGATCGTCAATGGCGCACCGTTCGATGTGTTCCTGTCTGCAGACCTGCGCAGACCCGAGATGCTCGAGGCAGATTCGCTGATCGTCGCGGGTTCGCGATTCACCTACGCCATCGGTCAACTCGTGATCTGGTCGCGCGACCAGGAATTCGCGGCTAGCAACTGCGTCGACGCGCTGCAAGACCTTGGCCGCAAGAAACTGGCTATCGCAAATCCATTGCTTGCGCCCTACGGCGTGGCGGCGAAAGAGTATCTTGTCGGGCGCGGCCTCTGGGGCGCGCTACAAGCGAAGCTGGTGTTCGGAGAAAATATCGCTCAGACGTTGCAATTCGCAACCTCAGGAAACGCGAGTGTTGCCGTCATAGCGCATTCGCAATTGCAGCGTGCCGACGACTTCGGGACGACTTGCACGGCCGTGATATCGACCGACGAACATGGCCCTATCCTGCAACAGGCTGTCGAGCTCGCGGCGACATCGGACACAGGAGCGGCAAGCGAATTTCTCGAGTTCCTGCGCAGCTCAGACTCGCGCGAGACGATCTTCGCCCATGGCTACTTGTTGCCGGAGCTGCAATGAACCTCGGACCGCTGTGGCTTTCTGTGAAGCTTGCCGCGATCACGACGCTGATTCTTCTCATCGTCGGCACCGCGATCGCATGGTGGCTTGCGAATACTCGTTCACGGGCGAAACCCGTTGTGCAATCGCTCGTGGCATTGCCTATCGTGCTGCCACCGACCGTGATGGGTTTCTACCTGCTTGTCTTGCTTGGGCCCTATGGCGCGATCGGTAGCTGGTGGGTTGAGCTAACGGGAAGTGCGCTGACATTTTCTTTCCTGGGTCTCGCCTTGGTGGCGTGCGAAAACTTCTTGGACATACCGGAACCCAAAAAACCCTTCGTGCCGCACCTGACCCTGTTCGGCCAAGTCGTCGATGCCGATACTCAAGAAGGCATCAATGACGCCACCGTCAGCATCAGCCCAGAATCCGATCATGCCATCCACTCGCCATAGGTAGTGAGCATGAACCTGGCCGCCCAGGCC
>JADFLJ010000084.1 GCA_022564475.1 Pseudomonadota bacterium | reverse complement strand
GCTGTTTCGCCATGAATTTTAAGCGCGCAGTGATTCGCCTGCGTATTTGCCCGAAATACTGATCGCCCGAAACACTTGAACCCGTCCGGGCGTCGACGATGGTCACGGACCCGCCGCCACCCGACAGGCGAGAGCCTGTCCGAGCGCGTGACAGGTCGATGTCGGCTTCGATCAGCTTCAAGAGCAACACAACGTCGCTGTATTGCCGCCGCAGTTGCAGGTATTGAGTATCGGAATGCAGCAGCTCTGCTGCCGTGAAGCCAGCAAGGATCAGGTCTCGTTCATTCTGGAATTCTTTATACGAACGCTCCGCTGCCAGGCGGTACCAGGCCGATGCGAGAATCGAATCCTCACCAACACCCGTTCCGGTCCAGCACATGTAGCCCACCATGTATTGCGCGTATTTGTCGCCGATCGGTGCCAGCTCATTGCGATAAATAAAATGCGCGCGTTCGTAATCTCGCTGCTCGAATAACTCTTCGACCATTTCCTGGATACGCATCGTCCTGGAATTGACGGCGCTGCCGGGGAATGGGCCGACGCTTTCGGCCACAGCGCCCGGAGCCATCAGGCAGAAGCCGACGGCGATCAAAACACTCAATTTGTTAATAAAAGCACTCCTGCCGAGGCGTCGAAGTCGGCAAATTCGTCGATAGAGTGTTCGAGTGCTTTGGTGCATGCAAAGTTCCGGCGCTAGTCGCTGAAATTGGGTGTGCGTTTTTCCAGAGCGGCAAGAACAGCTTCGCGCTGCTGCTCGCCGCCGAGCAGCGCTAGCTGGAGTCGTGCCTCAAGCGCCAGTGATTCGCCGTCGGTGGCGGACGACGCTGCACCAAATAACTGCTTCATCGACCGCACCGCAGTTGGCGATCTGGACGCAATATCATGGGCCGTTTTTTCCGCCGCTGCCAGAGGATCATCGTGAATCGCTGTGATCAGACCCATTTCGAGCGCCTCTGCAGCCTCAACAATCTTTGCTGTGTAAGCCAGTTCCTTGATCCTGTCCATGGGCACTACGCCGCGCGACGTAACCGATATCGCCATATCCGGGATGAGGCCCCATTTGGCCTCCATGATCGAGAAGCGCGCAGCGGGCGTCGCGTAGCGGATATCGGCGCCCAACGCGATCTGCAGCCCCGCACCAAAAGCGACGCCCTGAATGGCACAAATGACGGGTACCGGTACTTCGCGCCACACGTAGGCGGCGCGCTGGAACAGGTTCGCAGGAGATGCGCCTTGCGGCGCTAATGCAGACGCGTCCAATCCTGGACCGTCATTGGTAAATATCGCCGTATCGATGCCCGCGCAAAAACAGTCACCGGCGCCGGACAGAACCACGGCACGCAGCGAACGGTCCGCAGCGATGCGATCGCCAATCTCGCCAAGTTGCGCAAACATCTCGAGGCTGACGGCATTCATTTTTTCGGGGCGACTCAGTGTGACGTTGGCGACGTGCGCCTCTATGTCCACCCTGACAGTGTTGCTCATGAAAACCCCCTTTAGGTGGTCTGTCGAATTACGCCACCAGCGTGCATTTTCCGTTGCGTACCACCCTGACTCCGCGCTCTTTCACCGAGCACTCGAAAGACACGATATTGCCGTCTTGCCACATGTCCGTCGTAATCGTATCACCCGGCAGCACAGGCGCGGAAAAGCGCGCATCCATGCTGGTAATCAGGGTTGAATCGTAGTTGCAAATTGTCTTGAGAATCGCATGACATGCGATGCCGTAGGTGCACAGGCCGTGCAGGATTGGCACGCCGAAGCCGACAGACTTTGCAAGTGCCGGGTCGGCATGCAATGGATTTCGATCACCCGTCAGGCGATACAGCAGCGCCTGATCCAGACGCGTGGAAATATCGCAGGACAGGTCCGGCTCACGTCGGGGCGCACGGTGCGGCTTGGGCCCTCTGCCGTTTGCACCGCCGAAACCGCCATCCCCACGAGCAATGACCGTATTGCCGATCGTGAAAATAACCGTATCGTCTTTGGCGAGTCGACCTTCCGCTTCGAACATCACGACTGCACCCAATTTCGGGCCCCGATCGTAAACTGCGGAGATATGCTTGTTGATCAGCAAGTCCGCTGCAGGCGGCAACGGTCTGTGAAGCTGCATGCGCTGTTCAGCGTGCAGAACCTGGCTGAAATCCCAGCCCAGATCCGGCGGAAACATGTCCGGGACCAGTACCGTTGCCATGGATGGCATCGTACTCGGAGGACCTTCGAACTCGGATACATAGGGCAATTCCCTGCGATCCAGTGGGTCGCGACCGAATCCGATGCTCAATGCATAGAGCATGGTTTCAGTGTCGCGATAGCTGAGCGGAAGGTCGACGACAGACGTCGCCATGAGATGATCGTAATCTAGCGCCATAGTCCCTTGTTTCTTGTTTGCTGCGGCCGCGGAATTCTATTCGCCCACGGGACCCGGCCGCAAGTAGAGATTCACATTCTGAAGATTCCCAGGCTCGATTCCGGGTCGCCGGGGCGGTTCGCCGCCGCCGCAAGTGCCTGCGACAGCACAGCGCGAGTATCGAGAGGATCGATTACGCCATCATCCCAGAGTCTGGCGCTGGAGAAATACGGATGTCCCTGGACATCGTACTGGTCACGAATTTTGGTCTCGAACGCGAGCCGTTCATCCGCAGGCCAGTCGTCGCCTCGCGCGTCCATGCCGTCTTGCTTCACGGTCGCCAGTACACTTGCCGCCTGCTCACCACCCATTACCGAAATGCGCGCATTCGGCCACATCCACAGCATGCGCGGATTGTAGGCCCGACCGCACATCGCGTAGTTGCCCGCGCCAAAGGAACCACCCACAATGACCGTGAACTTCGGCACCGTCGCGGTTGCAACAGCGTTCACCATTTTCGCGCCGTCTTTGGCAATTCCCGCATGCTCCACGCGTTTGCCGACCATGAATCCCGTGATGTTTTGAAGAAACAGCAGCGGGATACGACGTCGATTGGATAATTGAATGAAATGCGCAGCTTTTTGCGCGGACTCCGGAAACAGGATGCCGTTGTTCGCCACAATGCCGATCGGATGCCCATCGATGTGCGCAAAGCCACACACGAGCGTCGCTCCATATAATTTTTTGAATTCGTGAAACTCGGATCCGTCGACAATGCGCGCGATGATTTCGCGAATATCGTAGGGAAAGCGCGGGTCACGAGACACGATGCCGTAGATATCTTCAACCGGATAGACAGGCTCAACTGAATCCTGCATTGCGAGATTGTCCGGCTTGCGCCGATTGAGACTCGCCACGATATCACGCGCGATTAAGAGCGCGTGCGCGTCGTCGTCGGCCAGGTGATCTGTCACACCGGAGATACGCGAATGCACGCTGCCACCACCGAGCGTCTCAGCATCGACAATCTCGCCGGTCGCTGCTTTTACGAGTGGCGGCCCAGCCAGAAAAATAGTGCCTTGATTGCGAACGATGATCGCCTCATCACACATGGCCGGGACATAAGCACCGCCGGCCGTGCAGGAACCCATTACGACAGCGATTTGCGGAATGTTCTGTGCAGACAGGCGCGCCTGGTTATAGAAGATGCGGCCGAAGTGTTCCTTGTCCGGAAACACCTCTTCCTGCAACGGTAGAAACGCACCGCCCGAATCCACGAGGTAAATACAGGGCAAGCGATTTTGTTCGGCGATTTCCTGTGCGCGCAAATGCTTTTTGACCGTAATCGGATAATAGGTGCCACCCTTAACGGTTGCGTCATTGGCGACGACCATGCACTCCATGCCGTGGATGCGACCGATTCCGGCGATGAGTCCGGCTGCCGGCACGTCGTCGTCATACAATTCATGCGCTGCCTGTCGACCAATCTCCAGGAATGGTGAATCTTCATCGAGCAGTAGTTTGATGCGGTCCCGCGGCAAGAGTTTGCCACGCAGAAGATGCTTCTCTCGCGCGCGCGCCGAGCCACCCATCAATATGCGTTCGTTGAGCGCACGCAAGTCCTCAACCAGAGCGACGAGGGCCTCGCGGTTTTTTTCGAAATCGTCCGAACCCCGGTCGACTTTGGTTTTCAGGACTGCCATAGAATTTCGCTACTTGCTTGCGTTAAAGAGTTCGCGACCAATCAGCATACGACGAATTTCGCTGGTGCCCGCGCCAATCTCGTAGAGCTTGGCATCGCGCATCAATCGTCCAGCCGGATATTCGTTCACGTAGCCGTTGCCCCCAAGGACCTGGATCGCCTCACTGCCCATCCAGGTCGCCTTCTCGGCCGCTAACAGGATACAACCTGCAGCATCGAAGCGAGTTGTCTGGTTTCGATCACAGGATTTTGCTACAGCGTAGCTGTACGCCCGACAGGCGTTCATCGCCGTGTACATGTCGGCCAGTTTCGCCTGCATTAGCTGAAATTCACCGATCGGCTGACCGAACTGTTTGCGGTCATGCAAATACGGTACGACCAGGTCGATGCACGCCTGCATGATGCCCAATGAGCCTCCCGACAACACGACGCGCTCGTAGTCGAGCCCACTCATGAGTATCGCCGCGCCCTTGCCTTCTTCGGCGAGCAGATTTGCGACGGGCACGCGGCAATCCTCGAGCAATACCTCGCTCGTATCCGAACCGCGCATGCCAAGTTTGTCGAGTTTTTGTGGCGTCGAAAATCCGTCCGTGTGTCGTTCGACGATAAACGCGCTGAGTTTTCGATTTTCCACATCGGTGACGGCATAGATGATCATCGTGTCCGCCAACGGTGCATTCGTAATCCACATCTTGGATCCGTTCAGAACGTAGACATCGCCATCGCGAACCGCCGTCGTACGCATGCTCATCACGTCGGAACCCGCGCCTGCCTCACTCATTGCGAGCGCGCCGAGATGCTCTCCGGAGATCAATTTGGGCAAGAATTTTTCTTTTTGCTCGGCACTGCCCCAGCGGCACAATTGATTGACACAGAGATTTGAATGCGCGCCGTATGACAAACCGACTGACGCTGACGCACGCGAGATTTCTTCCATCGCCACAACGTGCGCGAGATAGCCCAGCTCCGATCCGCCGTACCTGGATTCAGCCGTAATCCCAAGCAAACCCAACTCACCGAGTTCCGGCCACAAGTCACGTGGAAATTCGTTATCCCGATCGATCGCCTCGGCACGAGGCGCGATTCTGTCCGCAGCGAATGAGCGAATCGTATCGCGCAGCAGATCGATCTCTTCGCCGAGGCCGAAATCAAAATTGAACATGTGAATTCCATCCATACATTTTGTGCATTAGAGCATTGTCGGCGCTCAGGTCGCAGGCCTGAATACCATGTCGCTGGTAGCTTAGAGATTTAGTCTTCGGACAGCGAATCGATAAAACGCGAAAACAACTCATACTGGGAGGTGATACCCAACTTTGAGAACAGATTGCGCTTGTGAACCATGACCGTTCCGGGTGCGATCTCAAGCTGCCGGGCAATTGCTTTGGTCGAGAATCCGCGCAGCAACAACTGTGTCGTTTCTCGTTCGCGCTGCGTGAGCAGCGGCTCACCGAAGTTCTCGAAACACTCTGTCAATCGCTGGTGAACGCTCTTGTTCGGCTCGTCCTTGTCCGCGCGCAACTGCCAGCTGTCCCAGATATTCAGCATGGCCGAATGCACAATGCTTTCGATCTGCGCGAGACGCCCCAGCTCGGCGCGCGTATAGCGGCTCTCCCAGCGCCCCACGACGAGCGCCAGCGTGCAAGACGGCGTGGCGTCGATCAGGAAATCCATTTCGTCCGTGAGGTGCGTACGTTCGCAATACTGGCGGTAGTACTCGGAGGAACGAAAACGATCCGGCGCCTCATCACGATAACGGCAAATACCGGGCTTGGTCTCTCGCAGCGCCAACTGATACAAGGGATCCAGCAAATAGGGTCCCGCCAGGTAGCGCTCCAGATAGTGTTTGGCGCCTTCGGTATCGAGCGTGTGATGCAGAACCTCGGGCGGCGCGTCGTGATGAAATGCCAGCAGGCAGGCACCGTTATGATCCACCACCTCGCCGATCGCGGCGATCAGGGCGTCAGCGGTGTCCTGCTCGCCCCTGGCGCGCAGCAGACGCGCAATAGCGGAATTCCACGACGGACTTGTAAGACGCTGGCTCAAGGAGGGAAATCAGGTCAGGGCTGATACAGCGCGGCGACAGCGCCATTTGGATCTTCGATCACGCAAAACCGTTCTGCGGACAGAGTCCGCGGCGTTTTCAACGGTCATGTCGATCCAGCCTATCTTGCCAATCTCTTCGGCCATTCGGTTTCTCCCATTACGTCAAAACGAGGTAATAAACGAGGCCGCGTTGCCACCAATTGGCCCGGTCCCGGCGCGAGCTGCTCGCAGGTAATCCGCAGCTTGCGGGTAGTCCACCTGCTGCGCACTGTAGACGCGCACAACGCGGTTGCGATGGAACAGTTTTAGTTGCGACGCGAGCGGAATGACACGCGCCGGGTCATCGCCCGTCAGCTCCCGGTGCAATGCCGGTAAGCGATACCACGGCAGATGCATGTTTGAATGATGTGCATTGTGATAGCCGAAGTTCAACGTCAGCCAGTTGAGCTTCTCAAAGCGCAGGGACAGCGGGTTGCTAAACGTGTGCGCCTGTTCCCATTCGTCGTCGCCCCTGTGCGGCGGATCGACGTACTCGAACAGCGTTGGGTTATAGGGGTAGTCGTGTTGCAGCATGTCCATGAATCGTAGAACCTGCATCATCAGCAGATAGGCAAGCACATACAACAAAGCCACGCGTGGAAAAACGATCGCGACCGCGGCGAAAACTCCGCCACGTATCAGTATCACGGCAACATTTCGGCCACGCTGATTACGTCGCTGCGGAATGATGAACGACGTAAACACCATGATGAAGTGCATGACGAGGTCCTGCGCCGGGATATACACATACTCGAGCATGCGGATGGCTTTCGTGAGCCACTTGTGCCGGTCGAAGAAGCGGTCGTATTCAAACCAGACGACATCATCGTTGTCGACGTGATGTCGAAAATGTTTATAGCGAATGTCTTCAAAAGTGCCATACGCGGCGCCGCAGAACCAGGTCATGATCCGACCCAGAATCATGTTATGGCGGTTGCGGCGAAATATATTGTTGTGGCCACACTCATGGACCAGATAGGCCGCGATAATCATGCCGTGCGCCAGCAGCAAGGTGGCGGGCAGGCGAATCGCCCAGGACGCCTGAAACAGCCCGACAATGCCGGCCGCACAGGCACTGACCGCATAAAGCAGCGCAGCGCCGTGGTAGCGCAAACCTTCTTTTTCCTTTAATAGTGCAGTCACTGGAGCCGTTCTTCCGTTATTTTGCGATCGCCGCATGACCCCTTTTGTACACTTCGCCGGAACGTATTGCTAGCATACGGATCTCACAATAGTCTGAGAATGAATGAATGAAACTAGTCACCGCCATTGTAAAACCGTTTCGTCTCGATGACGTGAGGACCGCGCTCGGTGAAGTCGGAATTCAGGGCATGACCGTGACCGAAGTTAAAGGCTTCGGCCGCCAGCGCGGTCACACCGAACTTTATCGCGGAGCCGAATACGTCGTCGACTTCCTGCCCAAAGCAAAGATCGAGGTCGCTGTGCCGGACGACCTCGTGGAACGCACCGTAGAGACTATTATCGAGAGCGCCAAAACCGGCAAGGTCGGTGACGGCAAGATATTCGTCACTAACCTCGAACAGGTATGGCGCATCCGCACGGGCGAAACTGGCGACGGTGCGCTATAAGGCAAGCACGCCTTACATTACTTGTGCGTCATGCAAAAAGCGTTCAGCTTATTGCCGTCCAGGTCGCGAAAATAGCCGGCGTAGAAGATATCGCCACGTGGCCCGGGCGCGCCTTCGTCGCTGCCACCCAGCTCCATGACCTTGGCATGGAACGCGTCGACTTTTGCGGTCGAGTCCAGAGCAATGGCAACCATTGCACCGTTGCCGACGGTCGCCGGCTGACCGTCAAAGGGCTTGCTTATAGCCAGCGCGGGACTCGACTGAGCCGTACTCCAGGCGACGAAATTGTCCACTTCGAATGTTCTTGTGGCACCGATCGTGTCTAACAACTCGTCGTAGAAACTCACCGCCGCTTCAAAATCATTTGTACCCATCGTTACGTAGCCAATCATGTTGCTTACCTCTTTTTTCAGTTCTATGCATTCCTCAGAAGCATGTTATTCCAGATCTTAAGTTTTTTATCGAACGAAAGCGCTGCGTGGGCCGGGCTTGTTGACGGCAGACTGACCAGCTCGGGCAAAATCGCTTTGTATTCCGGGACGACCAGATTTCTGAACAGCTGCTCAGCTTTTTGTCCGTTGAACCCGATGCGCTCTATCTGCGAATGCATCGACAGGAAACCTGCAAAGTCGTTCGCCTGCGCCGTTTCTATTTGAATATCGGCATCCATGCTGCCCGCACGAACAGAACTTGCCAATACATCCCACACTGCAACGCGGGACGCAATCAACTGACGACATCGTTCCGAATAGTCTCCCGCGACACCGAAGGTGGCGGCCATGATGCGCCAGAAAATGTTTTGTCGGTGCGCATAATACTGCCCTGCCAGCAGAGATTTTTGGCCAGGCAAGCTGCCGAGAATCAGGATATTCGCGTCAGCACCTGCGATCGGCGGGAATCCTGCCGACGATTTCATGCGTTCAGTGTTCACCATAGCCTTTATCTTGTTCTTTGCTTAATCGCCACGATTTGAGTGTCGCCGACGGCGCGTGATTTGAGTATAAATTGCTGCTCTCAAGGAGAACATCATGAAGCAAATCATCTGCCTGATCGCAGTGGCAATAATATGCAGTAGCCCGTCAGTGCTCGCCGCAAGCAAGTGCGACAAGCAAGCCTGCAGCCAGGTAAAGGCTGATATCCGGGAAGTAGAGGCAAAAATGCGGTCCGGTTACACGGTCTCGCAGGGAACCCGCTACGAGGCGCGGCTGCGCAAGCTGCGCAAGCTACAGGAGCTGGGGCACCAGGTGGTGCTCATCGTGGGCGACTGGACGGCTCAGATCGGCGACCCCAGCGGCCAATCGGTCACCCGCCCCATGCTCACCGCCGACGAGGTGCGGGCCAATGCGGAGACCTACCTGCGCCAGTTCTTCCACGTGGTGGACAAAAAGAGAACCGAGGTGCGCTGGCAGAGCGAATGGTTCGACTCGTTCCGGTTGGATGACATCGTGCGGCTGGCCGGCCGCTTCACGGTGGCGCAGATGCTCCAGCGCGAGGACTTTCGCCAGCGCTTCGAGGCGCAGCGGCCCCTGGGCATCCATGAGCTGCTCTACCCGCTGCTCCAGGCCTACGATTCGGTCGCGGTC
>JADFLJ010000004.1 GCA_022564475.1 Pseudomonadota bacterium | reverse complement strand
TGTATCGTTGCTGGATCACACGAACGCCGTATGATGAAGCCAAGTACCTTAAGACATTACAACAGCGTGGATCGCCCTTGCTCAAAATGGCAGAAGCTGCTTGACTGAGTGACTCAGGGCGTGAAGCAGACATTGGTGACCAGCTACTGAGTTGCCATCCATCTGCTATAATTCGGTTACCAGCAACACCGAAAAAACCAAACCCGCCAAAAGGCGGGGACGGAAAGCCACGGGTCCTCGCTTCCTCCGAGAAGCCATGGATGACTCCCCGAAGGACCCAAGATCGCCGAGCTGCCGAATTACAACTGAAGGGCAATACTGCTCGCAAGTTCTCAGTGAGGAGGACTCGAATGAAAACAGTGACCCGCCTGCTATCAATTGCATTGGTCTCATCAGCGTTCCTGACAGGATGCGACCTGGGGATTGGCTCAGGAACTTGCATATTTTGCGTGCCCAGTGCGGGAGATGCATCACTTTCATCCCTGTCCATAAGCGGTGAGATGCTGGAACCGCCATTCAGTTCATCGACGACTACCTACATCGTCCGGGTTCCCTACAGCACCACGAGCGTCGAAGTCTCTGCGACCACGAGCGACAGTAGCTCCAGCTTTACAATCAATGGCAACAACAGTTCCCCCACCACTGTCCAGCTGGTTGTAGGCGAAAACGATATCCGCACTGTCGTGACGGCAGAAGGGGGCGCAACCGAGGTCTACTTCATCATTGCAATCCGTGCGTCGTTTGCGATTGACACAACCGTCGGCTGGAACGGTACGGAAAGCGCGGCGCCATTTGGTGATGGTGGTGCTACTGAGGTATTTGGCCAGACGTTTGTCGTTCTTGCAGACGCGCCCACCCTCCAGCGCCTGTCCTTCTCGCTTCAGCACTCGCCAGATGACACGAGTGGTGAGGACTTGTTCTTCTCGGTTGTTGTCATGGCGTGGAACATAGATCGTGCAACCGGGCCAATACTTTACGAGAGCCAATTGCAAAGCATCACCACCGCCCAATCGATGATGACCGAGTACCTTGTCGATACTGGAGGCTTGATACTTGTGCCGGGCGAAGAATACGTTGCCTTTTTGAGTGCGAATAATGGGTCTTGGGACGCGACCTCTACGCTTATCCGTGTTGGTTTCCAGAACAGCGATGTTTACTTCGAGGGTGCTGCGTGGACTTTGGATTCTGACAACAACCCGGGTCTCATTACTTCCGCGGCATGGGACAATACCTTTGGTACAGCCGATTTCGTTGTCATGTTTACGTTTTGATGAGACTCGAAATAGAGAAGAGCCAGCAACGACCGCTTCTGGCCGTTTGCTGCCCTTCAAGACATCGTTTTTGTAGTCGTTTGAACGGCTGCTTCATTGCTATTGCGGCCATTCAGACAAGCGATGATCGGCCTATAGTGTGCAAATGACGAGATCAATAAAAGCTGCGCTTCTATCTGGCCTAATATTTCCTGGTATCGGGCACATGGTCTTGAAACAGTATCTACGCGGGTCAATCTTGATTCTATTCACGCTGATAGCGTTGTCAGTAATCGTCACAGTAGCCGTTAGGCGCGCGTTAAGCATTGTCGATAGCATCAATGGCGGTGAGATCCCAGTTGAATCAGGAGCTATTACAGAACTGGTTTCTAACTCCATCAGTAGTGCGGATAATTTAATAGTGAATATTTCTTTGATTGTCGTCGGCGCATGTTGGGTAGTCGGTATCATCGATTCCTATAGACTCGGCATCACTCAAGAAAAATAGTATTTGCGAATGACCGCTCCTGATGAGAGCAGATTTTCTCGTCCAGAGTATTCGCCTTATCAACGATAGCCGGTCGCCAGATCTTCGGAAGGCGGAGATTATCGAGACCATTCAGAATCTCATCAAACGCTCCAAATCAATGGAAGGTATGGCGCTGTCTTACGGGCGAGGGTTCTTGGAACCGATCAACCTGGATGATGAGTCGCTGCAACTTCTTGAGGATCGTTGAATCCGCAACCCATTCCGCATGGTCGCGGTCGTCGCTGTAATTCAGGTCGATCGATTGCCGTTGTGTGTGTTGTCTAAGGAGCTTGTTGTGCATCGTTTCGTGCCTTTAGAGGTTAGGTGTTGCATCGACCGGTTGAAATCGCAGCGGCTAAGTGGCTGAACGCATGAAGTGCGTTAGCATGTCGGCTGCGGACTCATAGCCGGCATTCGCGCTCGCATGTTGTGAGTGGTGCCAACTGGGCATATTGCGACGCGGCGAATTAAGACGGAGAGTGGAATGATGGAAACCGTTCAGTTCCTGGCAGGCATTGCAGAGATTTTTGGCGGCATTGCTGTGGTGTTCGCTATCAGCTTTGGGTTTGTGGAGTTCCGGCGCTACAAGGCGACGGAACGAAGAGAAGCCGCCGCCTCGTTGGCGCGGTCCTACCAGACACCGGAGTTGGCAGCAACGCTACGCATCGTGGTCGAGCTGCCAGAGCCAATCAATATGCAGCAGTATCTCGATCTGTCCAATGCTGAAAAGGACCTTATCTGGTCGCTGTTCTGCAGCATCGAATCCATCGGCATTCTTGTTTCTCGGGGTGATTTGCCAATAGAACTGGTAGACGAATTCTTCTCGATTCCGATCATAGAAGGATGGCGCAAGCTTGCGCCCTATGTAGAGGATTATCGGCGGGAGACCGATAGTCCTCAAGCGTGGGAGTGGTTTCAGTGGCTGCATGAGCGACTGGTCGAGCACCACAAGACGTTGCCGAGAATTCCTGCGCACATCAGGTGATTGAATCGCCCTCGATCCCCTAGACACTTAGCTGCCGCTCGACCTGGACCGACGACCGATTGGCGCGATATCAAAAGCCCGCAAGCCAGCTCCGGCGTATCATCTGCAACAGAGATGTGCCTGCGTCCCGCCGGTGCAATCAAATGCTCCGGAGAGCGCATGAACCATCCCGACACCACGGCAGCCGAAGAGATTCAGGAAAGACGTAGTTCCTATGACTACGACGACCTGATTCGATTGGCGCACGGCGAGCATTTTGGCAAGAGCAACGGCCGCCTGCCGCTCCCGCCCATGTTGATGCTCGATCGTGTGACCAAGATTACGCTGGACACGGGCAAGTACGGCAAGGGTGAGATTCGGGCAGAGCTCGATATCAATCCGGACCTTTGGTTTTTCGCCTGCCATTTCGACGGCGATCCGGTCATGCCGGGTTGCCTGGGGCTGGATGCCATGTGGCAGCTCATTGGTTTCCACCTCGTTTGGAGCGGACAGCAAGGACGTGGTCGGGCGCTGGGCGCCGGCAAGGTCAAATTTTTCGGCCAGGTGCTGCCGACATCCAAACTTGTGACTTACCAGATCGACATCAAGCGTGTTATTTCGCGCAGGCTGAGCATGGCTATCGCCGATGCATCGATGTTAGTCGACGGGCGGGAAATTTATACGGCCGAGGATCTGCGCGTCGGCATGTTTACATCAACTGATAACTTCTAAGGATAGAGCATGCGTCGTGTAGTGATCACCGGCATCGGTGTCGTTTCCTGTATTGGAAACAATAAAGAAGACGTTCTTGATTCATTGCGTGCAGGCCGTTCTGGCATTGTCGCAAACGAGAGTTTCAAAGAGATGGGCCTGCGGAGCAATGTATCCGGCAGCGTCAACATCGACATCAAGGAACTGATTGATCGCAAAATACGCCGCTTCATGGGTGACGGCGCTGCCTACGCCTACATTGCCATGCGGCAATCTATCGAAGACGCGGGCCTCGAGGAAAGCGACGTATCGAACGAACGCAGCGGACTCATAGCCGGATCAGGTGGTGCTTCGAGCGAGAACATCGTTTTTTGCGCGGACACGTTGCGCAATCGCGGCATCCGCAAGGTTGGTCCTTACATGGTGCCACGCTCGATGAGCAGTTCGATCTCGGCCTGTCTTGCGACGCCGTTCAAGATCAAGGGCGTGAACTACTCAATCACATCTGCTTGTGCGACGAGCGCGCATTGTATCGGTGCGGCGGCGGAACAAATTCAACTCGGCAAGCAGGATGTGGTTTTTGCGGGCGGCGCCGAAGAAGAGCATTGGAACCTGTCGAGCATGTTCGACGCGATGGGTGCGTTGTCGAGTAACTACAACGACGATCCAACACGGGCGTCACGCCCCTATGACGTGAATCGTGACGGCTTCGTCAGCGCTTCGGGCGCTGGCATGGTGGTCGTCGAAGAATATGAGCGCGCGAAAGCGCGGGGCGCGAAAATTTATGCCGAGCTGGTTGGTTACGGCGCGACATCGGACGGTTACGACATGGTCGCGCCGTCGGGTGAGGGCGCGCTGCGTTGCATGAATGTGGCGCGTGCGACCGTCGATGGCCGGATAGATTACATCAACACCCATGGCACCAGTACGCCAGTGGGTGACGTCAAGGAAGTCGAAGTCATTCGCGAGATGTTCGGCGACGATCAGCCGTATTTCAGTTCGTCGAAGTCCATGTGTGGTCACTCCCTGGGCGCAACCGGTGCGCAAGAAGCCATTCACTGCCTGCTGATGCTTGAGAATGACTTTATCGCGCCGTCGATTAATGTCGAAGATCCGGATCCTGTCGTCGAAGGCATGTCACTGGTCACCAAGACGATAGAAAATGCCGGCATCAGAACCGCCATGAGCAACAGCTTTGGTTTCGGCGGTACGAACGCAACGCTGGTATTTCAGAAGCTTTGATTCGATAATCCGGCTCCATGAGCCTGGAAACAATTAGCGAGACAAACTGCTTCGGCGGCCGGATCGGCTTCTACCGTCACCCGTCCAGTGTGAATAACTGCGATATGCGGTTTTCGGTATTCGTACCGCCGCAGGCCGCACACGGCAAAGTGCCCGTTGTCACATTTCTCTCGGGCCTGACTTGCACTGAAGAAAACTTCATGGTGAAGAGCGGCGCTCAACGTGTGGCTGCCGAGCTGGGATTGATGCTCGTCTCACCGGACACGAGCCCGCGCGGCGATGCCGTGCCGGACGACCCCGACGATGATTACGACTTCGGCCTTGCCGCCGGTTTCTACCTCAATGCGACCCAGGAGCCCTGGTCGCAGCATTATCAGATGTATGACTACGTCACGACCGAGTTGCAGGATGTCGTGTTCGACAATTTTCCGGGCGACCGCGACCGACACGGATTGACGGGGCATTCCATGGGCGGTCACGGGTCATTGATTATCGGCCTCAGGAATCCGCAGATGTTCAAGTCGATCTCGGCGTTTGCGCCGATCTGCAGCACCTTGCATTCACCCTGGGGACAAAAGGCGCTGGGCTATTACCTCGGCAGCGATACATCGACCTGGCATGAGTTTGATGCCTGCGAAGTCGCGCGCAATGTTGAAGACACATCGCATTGGTCACGCATTCTCGTTGATCAGGGTGCCTCCGACCCTTATCTCGAAGAACAATTGCAGCCGGAATTACTGCAAGCGGCGTGCAAGGAAAGCGGCCTGGCGCTCGACTTGCGTATTCATGCTGGTTTCGATCACGGCTACTATTTCATCTCCACGTTCATCGACGAACACCTGCGCTTTCATCAGGAGCAGCTTTGCAGGAATGGCTGATATTGGGCGCAGCGATGCTGGCGACGGGCTGCGTCGCGGGCACGCTGGCAGGCCTGTTTGGTATTGGTGGAGGCATCGTCATTGTTCCGGTCCTTGAGGCAGTGCTCGGCGTTCTCGGCGTCGATCCGTCCATCCGCATGCACGTGGCCGTCGCGACGTCGCTGGCGACAATAATTCCAACATCGATAGCGTCCGCACGCGCGCATCACAAACACCAGGCGGTCGACGTCAGTATTGTGAAACGTTGGGCGATCTGGGTGTTGATGGGCTCCGTGACTGGCGCCTATGTCGCATCACGATTGCACAGCAATACGCTGGCCATGATTTTCGCAACGCTGGCGTTGTTGGTTGCGATCAAGATGCTGCTGTTCCCTGATACACGCAATCTCACCGACAATATGCCGCGCGGACTGTGGGTACCGATTATTCCAATGTCCATCGGCGGGTTCTCGAGCATGATGGGAATCGGCGGAGGTACGTTTTCGGTTATGACGCTGTCGATGTTCGGCCAGCCGATTCATAAGGCCGTTGGCACGGCGGCGCTGTTTGGTTTTGTCATCAGCCTTCCAGGCACGATCGGATTCATCGTCAGTGGACTCGGTGATCCGCGATTGCCGCCAGGCACACTCGGCTATGTCAGTATGATCGGCTTCGCTTTGATCGCGCCAGCCACGGTCCTGACCGCACCGCTGGGTGCAAAATTAGCCCATGCGTTTCCGGCTAAAAAACTCAGCATGCTGTTTGGTGTGTTTCTTCTGATCGCGGCTGCCAGGCTTTACTATCGGGCGCTGCTTGCCTGAGAGTAATTGCCTGAGAATTACTGTGCGCTGAGTTCCGCGAGATAGATCTTGACCAATGCGCTTTGCGCCGCCTGCTCGTCTCGCCAGACTTGTAGCCCTGCCTGAATACGATCGTCTGCGCCCAGATCGTGAAAATGAGCGAGCCCAATTGATTGTTCCCACGCCAAATTCAACAATACGCTTTCAGGCAGAACATTTGTCAAAGCGAATTCAATTGCCTCGTCGATGTCACCTTGCATTGCCAGGATAGTCATTTCCAAGCCCTGATCCTCGAAATGCTCGGGCCCCATTCCTGGCACGATCGTCTGCAATATCCCGATGCGACGATTTAGCTCCGCTCGCGGCAGGGTCGTGAACCAGGCTTCAAGTGCGAGGATTTGTGCGACCCGGTACTTGGTGGGCGCAGAGGCCGCGTTGATGTCGAAAATTCCCGGTGCCGCGTTTTCCAGCCACGCGATTTCATCGTCGATGCGATCGTTTATTAACGCTCGTCGAAGCAGGTGCTGAACAGCGCCGCTGTAGGCGAACTTGCGGTTTTCAATATCATCGTTAATCGCGCGTCGGGCGCTCGCGATACTGGCGGCCTCATCGCCGGTGGCAATGCCTCGCGCCAATTCAACCTGATAGGCGATGACGCTGGTCGGTGCAATCGCGAATACCTGGTCACGGAAGTCGTCACCTTCCTCAATGAGGTCAAGCAGGTACAGGAAAACGGCGATCCCACCCGGTATCTCGTGATCCTGTGGATCGACAGCCAGAGCCTTGAGCATATATTGCAGGTACGCGACACTATCGCCCGCTCGCCGGTCAATTTCGGCCAACGACATTAAGGCGTTCGGCTGGCGTGGCTCCAATTCGAGCGCCTTTAAGAATGACTCCCGCGCGGCCTGCCAGTTTTCGAGATCCGCATAAATCTTGCCCAACTCGTAGTGAATCTGTGCGTTGTACGGATCGTGCTGCAAGGCGTCGAGGTAGATCTCCAATGCCTTGTCAAATAGCAGCGCACTGCGTAGCAGGCGTCCCAGCAATGCGCGAATCCGGTGGTCCGCTGGATTATCCGTGACGAGTCGCTCTAGTTTTTCGATGGCGTCGGCTATAGCGGAGGAATCTCCTTCCATCGGCTGGAGTATTGTCTGGACATAGATGCGGAGCGCTGTGGCGCCTGGGTCCGCCGGCCTTTCAGCAAGCACCTGGTCGGTCATTGCTGCAATCAGTGAACTCGCCTCGCCGACGTCGATCAAACCGGTTTCGTATTGGTGCACGTAGTTGCTGGCAAGCTCCGTTTTTGCATCGAGATAGCCAGGATCGATCGCCAGCGCACCCTTAAGCAGGTTCTCGGATGCTTTCAGTCCTCGGAAGGAAAAACTTGCTCGCTCTTTTAGTGCCAGCAAATACAGATCGTAAGCATCGACTGTTCGGGTTCCGACACTCGGAGTTGAAACATTCGCATTGTCTCCGAGCAAGGACGTGGACAAAGCACTGCCGACTTCCTCGGCGATTTCATCCTGAATCGCGAATATATCGTCGATTGTGCGATCGAAGATAGCTGACCAGACATGGAAGCCGTCATCTGCGCGAATAAGCTGGGCAGTGATACGAACCCGGTTTCCCACGCGTTGTACGCTGCCCTCGAGAATGTGTGCAACATGCAACGCCTCTGCGATTTCGCGGACGTTCTGATTTTTGCCCTTAAAGGCGAAACTGGATGTGCGTGCAGCCACCTGCAAGTTGGGAATCTGAGACAGCATGTGCAGTAAAGTTTCGGTCAGTCCATCCGAAAAATATTCATTGTCCTCGTCATTACTCATGTTCACGAAGGGCAACACGGCGACCGATGCATTGTTGACTCGTGAGGTCGCAGCGGATTGATTGGTCGAGGTCGGTTGTGCGCCCAATATTGCCAGGACAACAACAAGGACTATGACGCTCGCTATCGCGAAGTAATCAAACTTTCGCCTCAAGCCCGGGGTCGCAGCGTCGTCATCGGTATCCGACTGTCGTCTGATGCCCTGAGGCGTTAGCCGAAAGGACCAGGACAAGGCTATGGCGGGGATAAAGCCAAGCGCGAACATGAGTATGACCGCTCGGGACATCCACGCCGGCGCGTCGAGAGTTGGCAGGACAGTCGTCAGCACCTCGGTTAGCAGCCAGCCCACCACCAGATAGGCAAAGGTGACGCGGAGAACGTTGCGGCGTTTGAGTTCGGTCAACATGCTGAGAAATCGATTAGTAGGGCAGGTACAGATTACACGATTACAGGTGGCCGCTATAAGGTGTGTAGTGAATCAGTCCAGCCGCTTCGTGAACCGCAGGGCGGCGATGGTCATCGCGATCAGTGCAAAGCCGATGAGATAATACAATTCTGGCATCAACTCGCCGATTTCTGCCCCACGTAACATGATGCCGCGCGTCAGGCGAATGAAGTGCGTCGTTGGCAGAATCTCGCCCAGGTACTGGGCTGCAACGGGCATACCATCGAACGGAAACATGAAACCTGACAGCAATATTGACGGCATCAGTATGAAGACTGTCATCTGCATTGCCTGAAATTGCGTGTGCACGGCCGTGGATATCAACAGGCCGAGCGCAAGATTCGCCGCAATGAACGCGGAGCCAGCGATGTACAGGTCTACGATGCTGCCACGCACCGGCACGTCGAACAGCAATTGGCCAACAACGAGAATAATCGCGAGTTGCACTAATCCGATGACGATATACGGGGCGACTTTGCCGACCATCAGTTCTGTCGAACTGACTGGCGTGTTGATTAATAATTCGAGGTTGCCGCGTTCACGCTCGCGAACGATCGCCACGGCCGTGAACAGCATCATTGTCATCAACAAGATGATGCCCATCAGGCCGGGAACGATATTTACGGGTGTGCGGCGTTCCGGGTTGTAGAACGGACGGATTTCAACAAGACTTTGTTTTGCCGGGGGCGGGACCGTCACGTCGAATCTGATCGGCATCGACCGCAACTGGTTGGCCACGACGAGAATTGTCGGGTCGCTGCCATCGACAAGCAAATGCACGGCCGCTCGATCCCGATCGACGACCCGTCGGTCAAAGTCCCGGGGAATATGCACGCCGATCGAGATCTCTCCGCGCCGCAGCATTGCCTCGAGTGCGGCCGGAGTGTCTGCCGTCGCGATAATATTCACGACTTGTGTTTCGCGAAGCTCCGCGATGAATTGTCGCGACAGATGCGTACCTGCCTGGTTCACGACGGCAGTCTTGAGATTGCGTACGTCCGTATTGATTGCGTAACCAAACATCAGTATCTGGATGATGGGCAGGCCGAAGATCATGGCGAACGTGAGCCGGTCACGGCGCAGCTGCCGAACCTCTTTCTTGACGATGGCAAGGAGACGCGTTGCGGAACTCATGTGCTGCGTTCCGGGGACTTCATTGTCACCGCGACAAATACATCTTCAAGCGTCGCAGTTGCCAGCGTTGCTTTTGCGCTGACGTTTTGTGCATGCAGCGCCCGCTCGATGAGAGGCAGCGGATCCGCAATTGTTTGTGGAATCAATATCCTGAGTCGCACGCCCAATTGCGTAACGCTTGCAACATCGGGCAAGGGCTGGATCGCGGCTTGCGCCGCATAGGGATCGCCGGCGATGACTTCTACAATATACATCCCGGTTTGGTTCTGCAGGTCTTGAGGAGTTCCGTCCGCGACTTTCACACCGTGGTCCAGTATGGCGAGGCGGTGACAGCGTTCAGCCTCGTCCATGTAATGCGTTGACACCAATATCGTTGTGCCGGTCTGAACGATGCGAAACAGGTTGGCCCAGAAGTCTCTCCGGCTTTGTGGATCAACAGCGCTTGTAGGCTCATCCAGCAGCAGTAATTCCGGATGATGCAAGACAGCGCAGGCGAGGCCCAGGCGCTGCTTTTCCCCACCACTCATCGTGCCGGTCATTTGTTTACGCTGCTGTTTGAGGTCGTATTTTTCGAGCAACTCATCAATTCGAGCTGCGCGTTTTGCTGCCGGATACGAATAAATTTCGGCGATAAACTGCAAATTCTCGAAGACAGTCATGTCGCCGAACAAGGAGAATTTCTGGGTCATGTAGCCGATCCTGGGACGCAATGACTTTGCGTCCTCGGGTACTGCCGTTCCCAGCACCGTGGCGCTGCCCCTGGTCGGCGTAAGCAAACCGCAGAGCATGCGAATGGTCGTTGACTTGCCTGAGCCGTTCGGGCCGAGGAAGCCGTAGATCTGGCCGCGGGGAACATTGAGATCGAGCGAGTTCACCGCACATACGTCGCCGAAGTACTTGCTGAGGCCACGTGCTTCGATGGCGAAATCGTTGTTCACTGATTGCTGCCCGGCAGAAATTCGACCTCGACCGGCACGCCGTCCGGCAGCCGTTCCCGATCTTCCGTTATGTCGATTTTCGCGACGAAACTCAGGCGTCCGCGGTCACGTTCGGTTAATGCGAAGTAGGGCGTGAATGCCGCTTCGGACGCAACCCAACGGACACGGCCCTCGATCGCGTTCTCCAGCCCATCCACATATATTTTTGCGCGTGTCCCGATCTTGATTCGGACGCGCAGTCTTTCCGGCACGTAAACCCGAGCGTACGGCTGCTCACCGGCCAGCAGGATTATCAATGGCTGCCCCGGCGAAGGACGCTCGCCCAGCTCGAACAGGCGACTGTCTGCGATGCCGTCCACGGGCGCCCGAATCTCGTGTCGGTCGACGTCGACTAACGCAAGTTCACGCCGTGCCTCAAATTGGCGCACGGCCTGTTCCGCCTGCGTCAGTTCCTCGACCGTTGTGCCGGTCAGCAATTCCTCGAGTTGCGCACGTCGGAGGCTCAAGTTGGCTCCCGCGGCATCGTAGGCGGCCTTGGCGCGATCCAGCGTGTCAGGTGATGCAAGATTCTTCGCAAACACTTCCTTTGCCCGCTCGAAGTCTGCGCTGCGAAAATCCAGGTCGTGCATGGCGCCAGTGACGTTGGCGCGCGCCGCACGTATTTGTTCTGTGCGAGGGCCGCGCAGCAATTCATCCAGCCGCGCCTGGCTTTGCGCCAGCGCTGCGGTCGCCTCCACAAGTCGCGCATTCGCACGGTCTGCATTTTGCCTGAGGAGAACGTCTCCGGCTGATACGGCCTCACCTTCGGCCACAAGGATTTCGACGATGGGTTCCGCGACCTCGGCCGACAGCTCGATACGCTCCGACGCAAGTTCACCAACGACACGATTTTCATTGTCGGGGGGCGTGCATGCGCTTAGCACGCCAAAAAGCAAAGTGGTGAGGAGTGTTTTCGCTGGTTGCATCGTCTTGCTCCGATCAGGCCTTGATATAGGCGAGAATCATGTCGATTTGCGTGTCTATCAGTTTGTCGGTATTGAGCGAGCGCTTCGCGAACAGCAATTTCCAAATCATCCCGAGCATCACTGGTGCCAGGAATAGCTGTGGAAAATCGCTCACATCGGTTTTGCGAAACTCACCGCGCTTGACGCCGCGGTCAATGAATCGGGTGATCGCGGCCAGCCCCCTGGACACGACGTTCTCGTAGTAATAATCGACAAGTTCGGGATGGCGCGGCCCCTCCGAAATCAGGAGTCGGATGACCACGGCAACGGGCGAGCCGGGCACTTGCTTCATGAAATCGGCCATTGGGCCGCGCATGAAATCCTCCGAGCACAACTCGGTGTCCTCAACGACCTCGATCAACGCGTCAACGCGCCGCATGACCACACTGCGAATAACTGCTTTGAAGAGTTCTTCTTTGGTCTTGAAGTACAGGTACATCAGACCCTTGCTGACACCGGCACGTTTGGCGACTTCCTCTACGCGCGTCGCGGCATAGCCATTCTCGGCAAACGCCGCGAAGGCGGCGTCGGTGATCTCCTGTGGCCTGGCTTGCTTGCGGCGCTGGTAGCGAGGCTCAGGCATGGTTTTTCTCTTACTGACTGAAAGGTCAGTAAGTATAATTAATGAACTTGAAGTCAGCAAGCCCTATAAGGCCAATTCCGTCATAATCCGCGCCATGTTCAGCTATATAGACCCAACTGTTCGTGAGCGCCTGGTCAGTCAGGGAAAAATGTTCCGCATCGACCGCGAGGGCCAGCGCCTGCCGGATGATGCCCCGACCGGAAGCGGACAAACGATCAGTATCCTGGGACCCATTCCCTTGCCGCTTGATGTCGGAGAGCGGCAAGTCAGCGTGCAGTGGTATGCCTGCGTACGCAACACGGAACTCACGAGAATCCACCAATTAGCGGATAAATTGCGGGCGCAAAAAGCGCAGGAGTCCTTCGCCGGCCTGGCCTCGTCGATGGCCGTGAACAGCGTTCTCGTGGTTGGCAAGGCCGCAGAGTGGAAAGAACCACTGGTACGCGTGCATTCGAGCTGCCTGACCGGCGACGTGTTCGGTTCGGGACGCTGCGAGTGTGGCCCGCAATTGCAGGCGGCGCTGGAAAGAATTGATGACGACAATGAGGGCGGGCTGGTCGTCTATATGTCGGGTCACGAGGGGCGTGGCATTGGATTGTGGGCGAAAGCTGCGACCTATTTGCTGCAGGACGCCGGCGAGGATACCTACCAGGCGAATCGTTCCCTGGGCCTGCCCGACGATAGCCGCGACTTCGGTGACGCTGCATCGCTGTTGAAGCATTTCGTCGGTGGCAAGCCGTTCCGCTTACTGACCAACAACCCGAAGAAAGTGCATGACCTGAATGCATTCGGCCTCGCCGATATCACGCCCGTAAAACACGTCTGCGGTGTGGGCGAAAACAATCGTCGCTATATGCAGGCAAAAAGAAACTGGGGGCACGAGATCGATTCCGAAGATCTCGCTACGGGCGATCTGCCTACGGACGACCTGGTTACGGATGATCCGGCTACCGGCGATCTGCCTACGGACGATCCGGCTACTAACAATCCGTAGGAGCGGCTTCAGCCGCGACAGTCTGCACCTGTGGCTGCATCACACAGCCGTCCGCTTCGGTGGGACGGTGGCTACGCCACCTCGCCTTCGGCGCCTTGTGACGCAGCCAATGGTCGCGGCTGAAGCCGCTCCTACAAGCCGCTCGACGTCCGGAGGATGTCGGCGAGGACTACTCCTGCATCGGCTCGAAACGGATTGATATCGATGCCACCGCGGCGCTGGAAGCGGGCATAGACAGCCAGCTTGGTCGGGCGGCAGCGTTCTTTGATGTCGAGGAATATTCGTTCGACGCAGGTTTCGTGAAAATCCTTGTGTTTCCGAAATGACACGATGTAGCGCAGCAAGGACTTGGGGTCGATTTCCGGCCCCTCGTAATTGACCAGAACACTGCCAAAATCCGGTTGTGACGTCACCGGACACAGGCTGCGCAGCACGTTCGAGTGCAGCGCTGCGCTGACAGTATTGCCCTGGTCAGCCTGCAACAGGCTCGCGTCCACATCCCACAGCTTGCATTCGACCTCCAGATCGTCAATGCAGTTGCCGGGCAGGGATTCGGTGCTTGCGCCACTCGCTGAACCTGCCGTCCCCAGAGATACAACGACCTCGGCGTCTGCGCAGCTGCTCAAATCGCTGGTAATTCTGCTGCAAACGTCTTGTGCGGTATCGAATCGGCTCATCGAGTATGAATTCAGGTATAGCTTGAGCGACTTCGACTCGATGATGTTCGGACTCTCTGCCGGCACGCGCAGCTGCAGCGTGGCGACGTTGGGCCGGCCGCTATTTTCCAGCCAGGTTAACTCCCAGGCATTCCAGATATCGACCCCCTGGAACGGCAGGTCCAGGCCCAGCCCAATCGCAGCGCGGTTTTCGGCGCGTGCGATGGCGACCAGCAGCCCGGGTGAGTATTCATCCGCGTAGTTGCTGTGCTGGCCGAGTGCGTCATTGCCTGTCATCGTCATGGTGTCCATTTTCGGGCAGGCGCAGTGTACAATAGCCGCCTTTTTTTCGCGGTCGAAAATATGCTTCATTTACTCGCCAACGCACAGGTTTTCGCGCCTGAAGACCTCGGGATTCGACATCTGCTGGTCGGTAACGGTCAGGTACTCGCCATCGTCAACGATCCTGACGACGTATCGGCGCCGGACCTGCTGGTGACGGATCTGAACGGCCTTCGATTGCTGCCCGGCTTCATCGATGGCCATGCGCATATAACGGGCGGCGGTGGAGAGTCCGGTTTCTCAAGCCGCGTGCCACCGGTGCCAATATCTCGATTTACACGCGCTGGAGTCACATCCGTTGTTGGCGTCCTGGGTACCGACGACACGACCAGAGACACGCGCTCGGTCGTGGCGCAGGCGCACGCATTACGCGAGGAAGGCATGAGTGCCTGGTGCCACACGGGCGGCTACCATGTTCCTCCGGTGACGCTGACCGGCAGTGTTCGTGACGACATTGTTTTTATTGATCCGATAATCGGTGTTGGCGAGTTGGCCGTGAGCGACCATCGCTCGAGTCAGCCCACACTCAATGAAATATTGCGAATCGCGAGTGATGTTCATGTTGCAGGAATGATCACAGGCAAGGCCGGAATTCTGCACTTGCATCTCGGTGACGGCGAACGAGGTCTGCAAATTATCCGTGATGCACTCGAGCAGACGGAATTGCCGGCACGAATATTTAATCCGACGCACGTCAATCGCAAGAAAGCCTTGTTCGAGGAAGCCGTCGCGCTGGCCAGTCGCGGATGTGTTGTCGATATCACGGCATACCCCGTTGCGGAAGATGATGCTGGCTGGGCCGCCGATGTGGCGCTGCTGCGTTATCTGGATTCGGATGCGCCCGCTGCCAATGTGACGATCAGTTCTGATGGCGGCGGTTGCCTGCCCGAGTTTAACGAGCAGGGCGAGCTCACCAAAATGGACGTTGGTAATCCGCTTTCTATCGCGGACACACTTAAGCGCCTGCTCGATAGCGGTAATGATCTCGCAACTGTCCTGCCGGCCTTCACACAGAACGTCGCGAAATTGCTGCGACTCAAGGGCAAGGGGACGATCAGCGTTGGTAGCGCTGCCGACTTCGTCGTTCTCGACGACGCCAACGAGATCAACGACGTCATGCTCGGCGGTGTCTGGCACGTCAGCAACAAACAACAACTGGTATACGGACAGTTTGAAATGGAAGGCAAGAACTAATGTGTCCTGCAGACAGCATCATCAATCAGGAACGTGGTTACATCATTCCCATCGGCGGGGCCGAGGAAAAGCTCAATAATCCGGAGATCCTCGATCGTTTCGTGGAAATCTGCGGTGGCAAGACGTCGCGAATCAGCATTATTCCGACCGCGTCGGAACTCGAAGACACGGGCAGGAACTACGAAAAATTGTTTCGGCGCCTGGGCGTTCGGCATGCGAAGGTTTTGCCGCTCCTGACGCGCGAAGACTGCCAGAGCAGCGAGTACCTGGACTACATCGATAGATCGGACGGTGTGTTCATGACGGGCGGTAATCAATTGCGATTGTCGACGACCCTGGGCGGTACTGAGGTCGCCACGCGTATCCGTCGTCGCAATGCGGCAGGCATGCATGTCGCGGGAACGTCAGCCGGGGCAGCATTCATGCCCGAACACATGATCGCCGGCGGGGACGAGGGCAGCACGCCCAGTCCGGCCATGGTGACGATGGCGCCGGGCCTCGGCCTGACCAACAAATTCATTATCGACCAGCATTTTCGCCAGCGCGATCGCATCGGCCGATTGTTGACTGCGTTGGCCTACAACCCTTTCGCAGTCGGCATTGGCCTGGATGAGGACACGGCGGCGTTCATTCGCCCGGGCGATGATTTCGAAGTGGTCGGAAGCGGCGGGATTACCGTTATCGACCCAACGGATCTGAGTTACAGTTCTATGGACCGGGCACGCCGTGGCGAGCCTGTGAGTCTGATCGGCGTCAAGCTGCACATCTTGATTTCCGGTGGGCGCTTCGAGATCGAGGCGCGCCAAGCGGTCGCAGGAAAATAATTATATGAAAATCGTCAGTACCAACGTCTTCGTCGGGCCGAGTGTTTACGCCCATTTTCCAGTTATTCGCCACGTGCTCGATCTCGGCGTACTTGAAGAATGGCCAACCGGTAAACTTGGCGAAGCGTTCATTGGCCCGCTGCTCGATTTCCTGCCCGGCCTGAACGAGCACGGATGTTCCTATCGTGAGCCCGGTGGCTTTGTTCGCAGAATGCGTGAGGACGAGGGCACCTGGCTCGGCCATGTCATGGAGCACGTTGCGATCGAGCTGCAGAATGTTGCGGGCTCGGCTGTCACGTTCGGACGTACACGTTCAATTGAGGGACAGCCGGGACACTACAACATGGTGTTCCAGTACAAGGACAAAGCTGTTGGACGCGAGGCGAGCGCACTGGCACTCAATTTGATTCACAGTTTGCTGCCGGACGAGGTCAAACCGTCAGACGCACCCAGCGACGATTGGGATTTCGCTGAAGAACGGGACTCCTATATTCGCTACGCGCAGAGTCGAGCGTTAGGGCCCAGCACGGCTTCGTTGGTCAGTGCTGCCGAAGATCGCGGCATTCCCTGGTTGCGTTTGAATCGCTACAGCCTGGTTCAGTTTGGCTACGGCCGTTATCAGCAACGTATCCAGGCAACTACGACGGGCAATACGAGCAACATCGCAGTCGAGCTTGCGTCGGACAAGGAAGAGACCAATTCGATTCTGCGCGATCTTGGCTTGCCGGTTCCGAAGCAGATAATTGTGCGTACGGCGTCGCAAGGCGTTCGCGCCGCAGAGCGAATTGGTTATCCTGTCGTCATGAAGCCGCTCGCTGGCAATCACGGTCGCGGTGTGTCCATTGACCTGCGCACGCCCGAAGACATTGAAGTCGCGTTCGAGAAGGCGCGCGAGCACGGTCGCTCGATCGTGGTCGAAAGTTACATCGAAGGATTCGATCATCGTCTTGTCGTAATTAACGGCGAACTGGTTGCGGCCGCGAAACGCGTGCCCGGCCACGTTGTGGGTGATGGCAAAAACTCGATTGAAGAGCTCGTCGATATCGTCAACTCGGACCCGCGTCGCGGCGTCGGGCACGAGAAAGTCCTGACGCGCCTCGAACTGGACGATCAGGCCGAACGCATGATGAAGAAACTGGGTTACGACCGCAGCAGCGTGCCCGGGAAAGATGAACTCGTGTATCTGCGATCGACCGCGAATTTATCCACGGGCGGCACTGCAATCGATGTGACCGACGTGATTCATCCGGACAATCGTGAAATGGCTATTCGTGCAGTCAAGGCGATCGGTCTTGATATCGGCGGCGTCGATTTTCTGACCAAAGACATCACAGAGTCTTACCGCGATGCCGGCGGCGGCATTTGCGAGATCAACGCGGGGCCGGGTTTTCGCATGCATGTCGCGCCCAGCGAGGGTACGCCGCGTGATGTGGGCGGCGCGGTCATCGACATGCTGTTCCCACCGGACACACCGAGTCGTATTCCAATCGCCGCCATTACGGGTACCAACGGCAAGACAACGACAGCGCGCATGCTGGCGCATATTCTCAAGTTGTCCGGTCTTACGGTTGGTTTGACGTCGACCGATGGCGTGTACATCGACGGTAATCTAAGCGTGCCGGGCGACATGACAGGACCCGTGTCGGCACACATGATTCTTCGTGATCCCTCCGTCGACGTAGCCGTCATGGAAGTGGCGCGCGGCGGACTGTTGCGTAGCGGACTGGGTTTTCAGGAAGCCAATGTCAGTGCTTGCCTGAATGTGTCAGCGGATCATCTCGGCTTGCGCGGTATCAACACGCTGGAGCAACTGGCCGAAGTTAAACGTGTGCCAATCGAGATTGCCAAGGACGCGGCGATCCTGAATGCTGATGATGCGCTCTGCCTGCAAATGGCCGACTACACCAAGGCCGAGAAACTTTGTTATGTGACGATGAATCCGTCGCACTCACTCGTGAAGCAGCACATTCGTGCCGGCGGTCAGGCCTTCGTGCTTGAGCAGGGCATGAACGGGCACATGATTACGATCTACGACAACGAGAGTCATACCCCTTTGCTGTGGACGCATTTGATACCTGCGACGATTGAAGGTCGTGCGTTGCACAACGTTCAGAATGCAATGTTTGCAGCGGCACTGGCGTACAACATGAACATCAGCCTCGAAGATATTCGACACGGACTGCGCACCTTCGATTCGAGTTTCTTCCAGGCGCCGGGACGCATGAATATTTACGACGAACATCCGTTCCGCGTCATTCTCGACTACGCGCACAATCCCGCGGCCGTTAGTGCGATGTGTGGTCTCGTAGATCGTATGGGTGCCGAAGGCAACAAAATCATTGTCCTGGCAGCGCCCGGTGATCGACGCGATGAAGACATTCGCGAAATCGCCAAGATTGCATCCGGTCATTTCGATCGATTCATTTGTCGCTGTGACGACAATCGTCGCGGTCGCGGCGAGGACGAAGTCGCGGTCATGCTCAAAAACCGATTGCTGGAGCTCGGTGTCTCGGCGGATCGCATCGAAGTCGTTCCTGACGAGCAGGAAGCCACGGCGAGGGCGCTTGAGTCGTCATCGACGGGCGACCTGCTGCTGATTCTCGGCGACAACACCACGCGCACGTGGAAGCAGATTATCTACTTCAATTCGGGAGCGAAGGTCGAGGACGCTGATACCAAGGCGACGATGTCCATCGATTTGCCCGATATTGAAGGCTTCACGCTTACAGAAGACCTGCATATCATTAGCGACGAGCGCGGCGTTCGTATCGCGCGTGGCGAGGAATCGGATTAAGGTCCGGCGCGGGGGCGATAGCGGTGATGGAATTTCTCGATGCACGCCGACTCACGGGCCCGAGCCTGTTGTTCGATGGCCCTGCCGCTATCATCGACGTCGCGTGTAAGGCCGATGAGGGTGATCACCTTGCGCAGGCGTGGCGCGGGCAAGTCGAGCGCATGCACAAAACACTCGGCTGGGACCTGCCGGATTTCAGCCGCAAGAACCTCGCGGGCGGTGTGAGCCTGGCGTTTACAGCGGCGATCGACGCCTTATACGCCGCGTCCGAAATCAACGAATGGGCCTGGGCTGAATGCGACGCTGAATTTAGCGGCGCTGCTGCTCCGGATTTCGATGCCGCTGTCGCAGCATTGCAGGCGTCAATTGCCGAGGAGGCCAATGCGGAGTTGTTGGCGATGCAGTCCGAAGCTGCCGCCCGCAGTGTTACATTTCTCTGGGATGACGACGAAGCGTCGCTGGGATTGGGGCGGAGCTCCAGGACCTGGCCCGTACGCGAACTGCCGGCGCCGGAGTCAATTGACTGGGATAGTTTCTCAGATGTAGCCATCGGGCTGGTGACCGGCACCAATGGCAAGACAACAACTGTCCGACTCGCGACGCATATTCTTTGTGGTGGCGATCTTAATGTTGGGCTGAGCTCAACGGACTGGATTGCGGTGAACGATCGCATTATTGATCGTGGCGACTGGTCGGGCCCCGGCGGTGCGCGTGCAGTCTTGCGTGAGAACGATGTCGACGTTGCCATTCTGGAATCCGCGCGCGGCGGGCTGCTGCGTCGCGGGCTCGGTGTCGAGCATGCTGACGTGGCGCTGATTACGAATATTGCCGAGGACCATCTCGGCGACTTTGGGTCGCAGAGCCTCGAAGAGCTGCTCGATATCAAGTGGATTGTCAGTCGCACGGTTCGTGAGCGCGGGCGACTCATTCTGAATGCGGACGATGGTTTGCTGGTCGAGAAGTCTGCGGGTTTCGCGGGCGATATTGTGTGGTTTAGCCTGCGCAACGACAACGCGATCGTGGGCACTCACAGCAATAACGGCGGCCTCGCGTTTGTGCTGGACGGCGACGAGCTGATCAAGATCGAAGGCAATATACGTGAGCTGATTTGCCACGATCGCGAAATTCCGATCGCCATGGGCGGAGCGGCAAGACACAACGTCGCTAACGCGCTTGCGGCGGCAGCCCTGACCTGGTGCCTCGGAAGTTCGTTGTCGGATATTCGATTTGGGCTGACGACCATGTCCCAGGACGAAAACCCGGGTCGATGTAATATTTACGATGTTGGTGGCACGAAGGTGCTGCTCGATTTCGCGCATAATCCACACGCAATGCACGCCTTGTTCGACATGGCAGAGGCCTTACCGGCAAAACGCCGTGCCCTGTGTTTCGGCCAGGCCGGCGATCGGCCCGATGACCTGATTCGTGAGCTGGCGCGCGACGGCTGGTCGATCGGTCTGGACCATGTGATCGTGTCGGAGCTTGCGGCCTACCATCGCGGTCGTGAGCCGGGTGAGGTCTATGCGCTAATCCGTGAAGAGCTGCTGCGTTTAGGCGCGTTGCCGCAGCAGATTGAGCATCATGCGGAAGAAACCGAATCACTCGCCGCGGCGCTGGCCTGGGCGGAACCGGGTGACCTCATCATCATGCTGGCGTTAGACGGCGCCGCTCCGATTCAGGAACAGCTCAAGGCACTGGGCGCGTAGGCCTGTTCGAGGCCCAGAATCAGCTCCCAGTGTTCGTCGCTGACGGGCATGATCGACAGACGATTGCCCTTGCGAACCAGAATCATATCCTCAAGGCCCGGTTGTGCCTTGAGTTCGGTGAGCTTGATCGTGCGCTTGAATTTTCTTACAAAAGCGACATCCACGAGTTGCCAGCGCGGATTATCGGTGCTGCTTTTCGGGTCGAAGTAGTTGGATTTCGGATCGAACTGGGTGGAATCCGCGTAGGGCTTGCTGGCCACCTTCATGATGCCAACGATGCCAATGTCCTTGCAGTTCGAGTGGTAGAAAAATATCTTGTCGCCGATCCGCATGTCATCGCGCATCATGTTGCGCGCCTGATAGTTACGAATACTGTCCCAGGGTTCGCGCCGATCGCGTTTGAGATCGTCGATGCTGTAGACATCGGGCTCGGATTTCATCAACCAGTTTGCCATGTTTTTAGCCACGCTTGTACGATATTCGTAAGGGAGTAAAGCGGCGGGATTTTAGCACGCCGCGCCGTGCTTGAATCGCAGAATTGCTGTGTTAGGATTGCGCCACCGATGACAAGGCTACACCTGAAAAGGCCCGTTTGATGGCAAATATGCTCGCAAATATATTCGGCTCCTCCCCGGTCCAACCGCTCGAAAAACACATCGACATTTCCTATTGTTGTGCGAAACAGCTGCGCGCGTTTTTCAGAGCGGTAGTCAAAGACGACTGGGATACCGCGACCAGCGTCAGAAGTGAAATTGAAAGACTGGAACACGAGGCCGACGACCTCAAGAAGGCTATTCGACTGAGCCTGCCGAAAAGTCTGTTCATGCCCGTCCCGCGACAGGATTTGCTGGAGTTGTTGCTGGTTCAGGACAAAATCGCGAATAGAACAAAAGATGTTTCCGGCATCGCGATTGGACGCAGGATGCAGATTCCGGCAGAGATTGCCGAGCAATTTCTGGATTTTGTCGACCGTAATGTCGATGCAGCGAAGCAGGCGCGCAAGAGCGTCCGTGAACTGGACGAATTGTTCACGGTTGGCTTTCGCGGTGCTGAAGTTGATCTTGTAACTGCGTTGATTGAGGAACTGGACCGAATTGAAACGGATACAGACGACAAACAAGCTGCGCTCAGGGCTGCCTTGTTTAAAATCGAGAAGGACATGGATCCCATCGACGCTGTGTTCATGTACAAGGTGATCGAACTGACTGGCGAAATCGCCGACATGGCTGAACGAGTTGGACGCCGACTCGAACTCTTGCTCTCTCACTAACTAACTAAAAATAACAAGCAGGTCAGGGGCACCGGAATGGATCAACAAGTCATCTATATAACGTTGGCTGCGCTGTTCGGCATCTTCATGGCCTGGGGTATCGGCGCCAATGACGTTGCCAATGCGATGGCAACCTCGGTGGGCTCGAAGGCGCTGACGATCAAGCAGGCAATTCTTGTTGCCGCTGTATTCGAATTCCTGGGTGCTGTTCTGGCAGGTGGTGAGGTTACGAACACGGTTCGCAAAGGTATCGTCGATGCGAACATGTTTACCGGCGCGCCTGAACTGATGGTTTACGGCATGCTCGCGTCGCTGCTTGCGGCGGGCACCTGGCTGCTCATAGCGTCCAGCAATGGCTGGCCAGTCTCAACAACTCACTCAATTGTAGGTGCTATTGTAGGATTTGCTGCAGTGGGAATCGGCATGGATGCCGTTCAATGGGGTGAGGTCGGCAAGATCGTCATGAGCTGGGTAGTCACGCCATTGATCGCGGGATTTCTCGCGTTTTTGATTTATCAGTCGGTCCAGAAACTCATTTTTAGCCAGGAAGATCCGCTGTCGAAGGCCAAACGCTATGTGCCCGTGTACATTTTTCTGGCGGCGTTTACGCTGACGCTGGTGACGATTCTCAAAGGACTTAAACACGTAGGTCTGCACATCAGTATTCGCGATAGCTACATACTGGCGACTGTAATCGCTGTCCTGATCTCGCTGATCGGCGCGTACTTCATCAACAAGATTGAGTCGAACCCCAAGGCAGAGAAGAAAGAGCACTTTGTGACGGTCGAGCGCGTGTTCGGCGTCCTTATGATCGTTACGGCATGCGGAATGGCGTTTGCGCATGGTTCAAATGATGTGGCGAATGCGATCGGGCCGATCGCGGCAGTCGTAAGCATTGCTCAAACCGGTGTCGTTACTGCGCAGTCCGCACTGCCGTTATGGGTGCTGGTGCTTGGAGGTGTTGGAATCGTCGTCGGTCTTGCAACCTTCGGTCGGCACGTCATCGCGACGGTCGGCGAGAAGATTACGCACCTGACACCCAGCCGGGGTTTTGCGGCGGAATTGGCTGCCGCTACCACAATCGTGATTGCATCGGGCACAGGCATGCCGATCTCGACCACACAGACACTCGTGGGCGCTGTACTTGGCGTCGGCCTTGCGCGCGGCATCGATGCAATTGACCTGCGAGTTGTTGCCCGAATCTTCGTATCCTGGGTTGTCACGATTCCTGCCGGCGCGGGTCTCGCGATCGTCTTCTTCTTCATCTTCAAAGCAGTATTGCCCTGACAGGCTCCGAACATAAAGTGCTGACCGCCGGCGCGCGTCGCTACGCGATGCTGATTCTCGCGGTCGTCTACATGTTCAATTTTATCGACCGGCAGATTCTCGCCATTCTGCTGCCTGCGATTCGCGATGAATTCCAGGTGGGCGATACGGTCCTCGGACTACTGACCGGAACCGCGTTCGCGTTGTTCTATGTCACGCTGGGCATTCCGATTGCACAAGTAGCGGACAGATGGAATCGACGTAATCTGGTGGCGGCAGCGCTTGCGATATGGAGCGGCATGACTGCTTTGTCAGGACTCGCTGCGAACATCTGGCAGCTAACGCTGGCGCGCATCGGTGTCGGTATTGGCGAGGCCGGCTGCAGTCCTCCGGCGCATTCGATGATCTCCGACTATTACCCACCCGAGCAACGCTCGATCGCGATGGGCTTTTACACGCTCGGTATTTCGACGGGCATCATGCTTGCCTACCTGGCAGGCGGCTGGGTCGTCGAACACTACGGCTGGCGCCAGGCATTTTTCATCGTCGGAGTGCCGGGACTGGTGCTCGCCGTGATCATGCGTTTTACGGTCGTCGAGCCACAACGCGGCGCCTCCGAAGAACGCGTTGCTTCGGGCAGCAGGCCGACGTTTCTCGAAGTCTTGCAATTTCTTCGTCAGCGGCGATCGTTTATTCACATGGGTGTGGCCGCGGGCCTTAGTTCCTTCGTTGGCTACGCCGTAGTGAATTTCTTTCCGAGTTATGTCGTGCGAAGTTTCGGCATGGGGCTGGCGGAACTCGGTTTCTGGCTCGGGATAATTGTCGGCATCGCGGGCGGCGTCGGCTACTTCGGTGGCGGCGTTATTGCGGACAAGCTCGGCCGTGACAGTCGCCGCAAATCCTTCAATTTTCTCGCTCTGGCCTCGCTAGTATCGATGTTGTTCTACGTCACGGTGTTCCTGGCGCAGTCCTCCGGGTGGGCGCTAGCAATGCTTGTCCTGCCGACCGGATTCGCCAATTTATATCTGGCGACAGTGCTGGCGCAGGCGCAGAGTCTTGTATCGCTGCGCATGCGCGCTGTGGCGTCGGCGCTGGTTCTGTTATTGATCAATATCATCGGCCTGGCTTGCGGTCCGCTGTTAACGGGTATGCTCAGCGATGCCTTGAAGCCTTCTTTCGGTGCTGAATCGATACGTTACAGCCTGTTGATCGTGTGTGTCCTTATCCTGCCGTGGGCGGCCTGGCATTATGTACTTGCGGGTCGCTCGATCGACGCAGACCTTGGCAGAGCTCGCGAGCAGGACTAAAAGTTCATGTTAGTATGCCGCTGGATCTTGCGGCAGGAATAAGAACATCAAACCACGCAATACGCTCGCCCGACTCAGGGCCATTCTGGTATTTGTCGTCGCTGCCATCGCTACCGGATGGCCATTCGCACTGACGGCACTTGAAATCGAGACACCCGCAGTCGGCCTGACGGCCGTACCCGTAAAGATTGTCGTGACCGACGCAATAGCCGGAGAGGAGGTCACGCTGCGGGCGGCAGACAGATCCTGGCAGGCGCATGCGGATGCAAACGGGACTGCAAGCTTCGAGGATGTCGTCATCGACAGTCCCGGGTCGGTCACATTGCAAGCCTCTGCGGGCGAGCAGTTTGCAGAAGCAGACCTGCGCGTGATCTATGGCTGGATTTCCATCCTGCCCGCGATGTGCGCAATCCTGATTGCACTGCTGTTTCGCAATGTAATTCCGGCACTCATGATCGGCCTCTGGTTTGGAGCGACGGCGATCATCGGCTTTACGGGAGCCGGGCTCCTGCAAGGTCTGCTCGACAGTTTCCAGGTTTTTGTTACGGCCGCCGTCGCTGACGAAGACCATGCTTCGATCATCCTGTTTACGATGATGATCGGCGGCATGGTCGGCATCATTACGCGCAATGGCGGTATGGCGAGCATTGTGCGCATGATTGTGAGTCGTGCGAAAACCGCGATCGGTGGGCAAGTCGCCGTGTGGATCATGGGGCTGATGATCTTTTTCGATGACTACAGCAACACACTGGTCGTCGGTAATACGGCGCGATCGCTAACCGATCACCTGAAAATTTCTCGGGAGAAACTCGCCTATATCGTTGACTCGACAGCGGCGCCGGTAGCCTGTATCGCGCTGATCACGACATGGATCGGCTATCAGATCGGCCTCGTAGATGACGCGCTAAGCCTGGTTGATGAACTGGCCGGTGTGCAGGCTTATTCCGTATTCCTGCATTCGATCCCGTACAGCTTCTACCCGATTCTTGCGATTGTCTTTGTCCTCCTTATTGCATCCTCCGGCCTCGACATGGGGCCGATGTACGATGCGGAAGTACGCGCCCGGAACGGTCAGGTCAAACCTCCATCCGTCGATGTCTTGCCAGCGCTTGAAGGTGAGGATCTCGAACCGAAAGGCAATATTCCTCTACGCGCAGCAAACGCGTTCGTGCCAATCGCCAGCCTGATAATTGCGTTGGGCGTCAGCCTGTACGCAACAGGTGAGGGTAATAGCGTGACCGAGATCCTGGGCACGGCGGACCCCTACAAGTCGATGATGTATGCGTCGTTTGTCAGCGTTTTGATAGCGGCCTCGATTACGATCGGACAAGGCATCTTGTCGGTGCACGAAACGGTCGATGCCTGGTACGGTGGATTGCGGGCGACGCTGTTTGGCATGATCATCCTCGTTCTAGCCTGGGCGCTGGCTGATGTCACAAGCACCCTCAGTACGGCCAGTTTCCTCGTCTCGGTCCTCGCGGATACGCTGCCAGTCGCGTTGGTGCCGGCAACCGTATTCGTACTTGCCTCAATTACCGCGTTCACGACGGGTACGAGCTGGGGCACGATGGGCATTCTAATGCCGCTGGTGGTGCCGCTGGCCTGGGCTGTAATGACTGTTAATGGCATTGCGGACGCGTCCGGCATGCATGTGCTGTATTCGTCTGTAGCCTGTGTTCTCGCGGGTGCCGTATGGGGCGATCATTGCTCACCTATATCCGATACCACGGTCCTGTCGTCCGTGGCGAGTGGCTGCAATCACGTTGAACACGTTCGTACGCAGCTCCCGTACGCGCTGATTGTCGGCGGTGTGGCATTGGTAGTCGGGACCATTCCCGGCGGCTATGGCTTAGCGCCCTGGGTGTCCATAATCGGCGGTATTGTTATTCTGGTCGCGATTCTTAAGTTCTTCGGCAAAAACGCCGATAATGCAGTAGCTCGACCGGACTGACAAAATGAGTGCAAGGCCTACAATCGGCGTTTCGGCATGTCGTCGGATGCTGGATCCACATCCATTTCATATGGTGGGTGAAAAATACCTGCAGGCGCTGATCGATGGCGCGGGCGGGTTGCCGCTGATTATTCCGGCCATGGCCGCCGGCATCGATATCGATGAATTGCTAGCACGCATTGATGGCATCCTGCTGACGGGAAGCCTGTCCAATGTCGAACCGCAGCACTACGAGGGAGAGGACTCGGCGGCGGGCACGCTGCATGACCCCGAACGAGATGCGCTCACGTTGCCGCTCGCATGCCGTGCGATCGAGCAAGGCATTCCGTTACTGGCGGTTTGCCGTGGATTCCAGGAGCTTAATGTCGCGCTGGGCGGAACACTGCATCAGAATGTCGCGATTGTTGAAGGCCTTAACGTGCACAGCGAGGATTCCAACGATGCGCTGGACGTGCAGTACGGTCCATCGCACACGGTCAATCTCGTGGAAGGCGGGCTGCTGCATAACTTGCTGGGTGAGCCAACTGCGATGGTCAATTCCTTGCACAAGCAAGGTGTTCGCAAGTTGGCTCCAGGCCTGAGCGTCGAGGCGATAGCAGATGACGGGCTGGTCGAAGGATTTAGAGTCGATGATGTGCCTGGGTTTGCGCTTGCAGTGCAATGGCATCCGGAATGGAAGACGACTGAGGACGAATTCTCGATGAAAATATTCAAGGCGTTCGGTGATGCATGCCGTGAGCGTGCGACCGGACGACAGGCCTGACATTCCATTGTCGATCTATCGCCCAAGGCTTCGCTTGTACGACTTTTTTGAGGTTCACCAGCGTCGACGAGCGCCGTTGGTGCTCGCGACTGTAGTAGAGACGCAGGGTTCGACCTACAGCAAGGCTGGTGCTCTGATGCTGATTGACGAGAACGGCATTTTTCAGGGCATGCTTTCCGGGGGCTGTCTCGAAGGCGATCTCGCGATTTGCGCCCACGTCGTGCTCGAGTCCGGACAGTCGCAACTTGTGACCTACGATCTCGCGGACAATGACGAGCTTTGGGGTCTGGGGGTTGGCTGTGATGGTCTCATGAGGGTGTTACTACAGCCGCTTGTCAGCACGCAGGCCTATGAACCCTTCGCGACCATGCTTGCGGTATTTGATGGGGAGGAGGCTGCCGTCGTGTCGACGATTGTGGAGTCAAATTTGTCCTCGGCACCTCTCGCAGCCACGTTTGTATTAGTGTCCGGCGAATTTCGGGCGTTTGGTGCTGTTGCAGACATCGCCGCCGAAGTAGCGACCTCAGCAGCGAAATTTCTCGAGGGAGGGGAGCAGGCCAGCCAGTCGCTTTCCAGGGACGGCGGTGAAGCGCAGGTCATGCACCGCCTGATCCGGCCCGCAGCAAAACTTCTGCTACTTGGCGGCGGACTGGATGCCGAGCCCCTGCTTCGTTATGCGAGCGACATGGGCTGGAAATGTACGGTTGTTGATCATCGGCCGGGCTATCTCGAGAAGGGTGATTTTGCCGTCGCCGACAATGTCATTTGTTGTGCAGCCGATGAGCTGGCCTCGAACGTCGAATTGAGCGGATACGCTGCTGCAGTGGTCATGAGCCACCATCTTGTGAGTGACCGCGATTATCTGGCTCAGCTTGCCGCGACAGAGATCGCCTATATTGGTCTGTTAGGTCCCGCCGGACGGCGCGATCGTTTGCTGTCGGATTTAGGCGCGGTTGGGAGCAAGCTTGAGGGTCGTTTGTACGGACCCGCCGGGCTGGATATCGGTGGGCGCGGCCCATCGGCAATCGCGCTGTCAATAGTCGCGCAACTCCAGGAGTTGTTTGCGCGCGACTAAGTCGTTATTGAGATGGAATGTCTCCGGGTAGAAATACGCGCACAATCATCTGCACGAGCTCTTCACGAGTGTCTTCCGAATCCAGATCGATCTTGCTGGTGCCGACAAGCAACTGCGAGACTGCCAGCATGCCGCCGGCCGAAATTCGAATCAAGTGATAGAGCATCGCCGGGTTACCGGCCGGTGCGACGCCGATTTCCTGCAATGTCCGAATGTGGCCCACTGTCGCGTCGAAGAACGGTTGCATATGCGCTTCGATGAGCCAGTCCAGACGTGTGTTCTGGTAGCTCGACTCCTGCATGATGAAGCGGTGAATCGCAGGTTGCTTATGCGTCTGACGGACAAAGGCGCGAATCATCGACGTGAACCGGGTCTTCGGGCAGGCGTCGCCGCTTTCGCTGAGCGCCTTCGCAAGTACCCTGGCAAATTCAGTAAACACCTGGTCGGCTGCGGCGCGCCACAGTTGATCCTTGTTCTTGAAATGGTAGGTGATCAGCGGGTGATGTACACCGGCGCGTTCCGCGATGTCGCGAGTGGAGGTCCCTTTAAAGCCGTTCTCCGAGAATGCACTGATTGCTGCATCGAGCAATTTCTGTTGCGTTACAAGCGAGCGTTGTTGTTGTCGTCGCGCCGGTTGATCGGCGTTGGCAGCAATATTATTTGACACGCATCATCCCCCTGATTCTTTTAGCCAAGGTTAGCGGTATATTTAGAATGGGTCCAGTCGGGCTGGGTTTTCGTTACCGCAGAGCGAGTCTTTGGGCGAGAAATCTACTCGATCGCGAACATCATGCGGACTCCCGCGCGCTTCTCGATAACAATGCCATTTTCGAAAATCGGCATGAACTCCCACTTCTCCACAGCCTTGGTCGCGGCGTTGACGAAGGTCTGGCCCGGCTCGGAATTACGTATTTCAATGTCTTTGGTCGTTCCATCCTGGGCCACTGTGAACACGATATCCACCCAACCGGACAAATTTCGGCGCTCGGCGACGCGCGGGTACCTGGGCGCAACATACCTGGTGCGCGTGAGTGAGCTGATTCCGACGGGATTATCGAATTGCGGATTGGCCTGGGTGTTGCTGCCGCTACTCGCAGCGACCGGGACCGTGGCTGCGGTGTCGGCTGACAACAGGTTCTCGAGCGCTTCCTGCATGGCTGGCCGATCGGCGCACTGGTCGGCCACGTACCGTCGCCGCTCGGCCTCAGGCAGAGCTCGTGCGGCATGAAAGAGCTTCTCGATTTCGCGCAATTCTTCCGATTTCATTGGATACCCCTCTTACGTGGCGAAATCCACCGGTGCAGGAGGCCAGAATGAGGGCATTCACCGAGCCCGTCCATCTCGAGCCACGGATTCATCTGGAGAGCTCGCTATTGAGCCAGGCCCGGGCGAACTGCCAGTCGCGCTTGATCGACCGAACGCTGCGGCCGGTCAGTTCGGCGATCTGTTCGTTGGTCAGCCCCAGGAAATACCGCAACTTGACCATCTGGGCCTTTTGGGCATCCAGTCCGGCAAGTCGCTGGAGGGCTCGATCGACCTCGATGACCTCCTGCGGTTTCTCCTCGAACCAGGCCAAGCCCTCGTCCAATGGCACGCGCTCGGCTCCGCCACCGCGTTTGGCGGCCAAGCGGCTTCTGGCGTAATCGACCAGGATTCGTCGCATGGCCTCGGCGGCTGCACCGAAGAAATGGGCACGATTCTTAGGCACGAATCCGTTGCCCTCCAGGCGCAGGTAGGCCTCGTTGACCAATGCGGTTGCCAGGAGGGTGTGATTGGAGCGTTCGCCGGCCAGTTGGCGTTCGGCCAGCACCTTCAGCTCACGGTAGGTGGTCTCGATGAGCCGCCTGAGGTCCACCTCGGGCTGCGATCCACCATCGGCTGAATCCACGAAAGAGGCGTCTTCGGACGGCACCAGTCAGGTCTCCAGTTTCTTTGGCCCCCTTCGCCGGCGAATACGCATGTATCCATGTCGGGGCCGAAGCCTGCATCGGCTCGATGAATGATAATAACAGGTTAGCCGTCTGCAATGGAGTGTCGGACTGGTGGAGGGTCGGGCCAACAATGCCCCGGAGGGGCGCGCGAGAATAGCCCATCCCCGGCGTACCGGGGCTGGGAACAAGAGGCCCCTCCTCCTGGCGGGCTTCGCCCGCGAGCAGTGAGCGGGGGGATCCGTCAAACCCACCGTCGAAACGGTGGGCTATTCTCGGGCGTCCATCAGGGACAAATAGGATTGCGGAGTTCACAGGCCAACGGCACACGGCTGAACAGTTACAAAAAAGGTGAGTTGTACTGGAGTTCTGTTCGTTCGAAAGGAGTCAGTGATTATGACCGTATCATTTAGGACGCCGATCGTGAGCATGGGCCTGTTCCTGGCCGCTTCGTATGTTACTTCCCGGCCCGCGCTAGGAGATGTGCTCACTTTCCACAACGGCGACAGCATCTCGGGAGCAGTGACGCGGGACCGCGACACCTACCAAATCCGTACCGACAACGGTCGGTCCCAGACGTTCGACAGGTCAAAGGTAAAGAAGTGGAAGAAATACTCGCGCACCGAGCTCGGCGAAGCCCGTGAGTTGTTCAATGAACTGGTTGAGCTCGCCAGGCCGGCCCTCACCAAGGAGCCTCCCGACCAACGGGTCTGGGCGGAGTCCGTTCGCACCGACACGAACAGCTATGCGTATACGATGTCGGGTGGGCGCATCGGCTCGGCCGGGGCGAGCATCAGTTGGTCGGCGGGCGACGGACGCGGCCGATCGGAGCAGCGATTGACGACCGAACGCCAGACCGGCATCGATAAAGTGTTCATCGGCGAGTGGGGGCGGTACATCATTGAGTTCGAGGTTCTGGCGGCCCTTCCGCGCTACACCCAACTGACCGACCCAAACCGTGACAGGAATCCACTCTACGATTTCCATAGATACCCGATTGAAGTCCAGAAGGCGATCGCCAAGCCCGTTGGAGACGCCATCAGAGCACTTCAACAATGCGTAAAAGCCGCCAGGGACTCCCAGGCCAAGATCAGCCGCTTTCCCGCTCAATGGGCGAATCTCGACCGAGACGTTCGTAGAGCCTCCGACGCCGCCAGTGACGCCTATCGCAAGATGTCGGGGGCCCACGATTCTCATGGAGCTCGGCACGCCTACAACCGCAAGGAACGAACGCTCGACAAGAAAATCACAAACATGATCGATCATGTGGAACGTATCGCGAACGCCGCGGATCTCACGATGGCAGACCTGTATGCCGCACGTAAGATCGTCTTGGCCCAACTCGAAGCCGCCGCCGAGATCCTCGGCCACGCGGACGACGAGCAGCTTCAACCGGACGTGCCGCCAACGACGCCCCCTGCGGGGAAGGACGTTCAACAGATCTCGGACGTCTTGCCGGCCAGCGATCGGTTGATCGGAACTGACGGTGTCGCATGCCGGAAACAGCCCGGCCTCGACGCTACGAAAGCTGGATCGGCGGCGACTGTTATTGAACGACTTGGGTAATCGCCGATCCGATTCGGCGTAGATCGCTGGCTAGGCCGTCGATTCGTTGCTCGATCGTAGCGTCCGTGATGCGGTCTTCGCTGAAGCAGGCGCCGCTGGCGTAAACGAAGCGTGGCACGATCAGGCTGCGAAAGTCGAGCATCAACGAGTTGGCGATGGCCATGACCGCCATGTAGGAGCCCTGGCCGCCGGCTGCGCATAGGAAGCCGACGACCTTCTCCGTCCACGCTTTGCCGGTGAGGGCGATGAGGTTGCGCGTCGCCCCGCCGACGCCGTAGTTGTAGATCGGGGTGGCGATGGACACGGTGGCAGCTTCGGCGATGGCGGCGGTCACCATTTGGACGTTCGGATCGGCGTAGCACTCATTGGCCTCGCAAAACGGCAGGGCCACCTCGCGCAAGTCTATCAACTTGACCGTGTTGCCGTCGGCGGCGAGCGCCGATTCCAGCCGCCGGGCGAGCAACGCGCTGCGGCTAGTCGGCGACAGGCTGCAGGAGAGGATCAAGTGCTTCATCGTTTTGGGTTCCCAGTGTGGTGTTCCATAATCACCGCTGTTTTTGTTAGTCGAGCCGCGACCGTAAGGGAGCGGTTGCGCTGTCCCCCTCCCTCACGGTCGGGGCTCGGATAAGGCGCCATCAGCATGATTCACGACACTAGGTTGCGATTCGTCAAACGGCCGCCTGCTCGTACTCTACCAGCTCGACCTCGATGCCGTCCGGATCGAGGAAGTAGAGGCGTTTGCCGGGTTCGTAGTCCTGCTCCGAGTGAGGCTCGACCCCCAGGTTGGCCAGGCGGCGTTTGACCGCGTCCAAGCTCTCCACCACGTAGCCGAAGTGGTTGAGTCCGACAACGGTATAATCCGACGGCGCCCGGCCGGGCTCATGGGCCTGGAACAGGGCGAGGTACGACCGGTCATCCCCAACGTGGGCGGCGGGAGTCCCGTCGCTGGTGGTTCCTTTCCAGCGGACCCGGAGGCCCAGCAAGTCACAATAGAAGACCGCTGATCGTTCCACATTCGAGACAGTCAGGTTCACGTGCTCTAGAAACATGGTCTTGCTCCTTTTAGAAAGTATTCTCTTACTAAATATGCCCGCGCAGCGTGGTTTTGTCAAGCGAAACATTTGCAAAATCAACCACTTATTATATTGTGGTGGCATGGACCAGAAACCGGTCACTCAGGCCAAGCAGCGGCTGCTGGAGCGAATCAAGCGAGCCGGGTCGGCGACCACAGCTGAACTGGCACGGGAGCAGGGCCTTACCGAAGTGGCTGTTCGTCAGCATTTGCGGGCATTGGAGGCGAATGGGCTGGTTGAACAGAAGACGTTAGCGCCGAGCGGTCGAGGTCGGCCGGCCATGCACTGGTCGCTGACTGCCCTGGCCTCGTCGCTGTTTCCCGATCGGCATGCCGAGCTAGCCGTGGGGCTCATTCGAGCCCTGGGTAGTGCGGTGGGCGAAGAGGGATTGCAGCGGGTCATCGATCAGCGGGCCGCCGAGCAGGTCAGCGCGTACCGTCGATCGATACCGGCGTCGCCAGCATCGCTTCAGGTGAGAGTGCAAGCGCTAGCCGATCAGCGAACCACCGAGGGGTATATGGCTAAGGTGGTCGCCGAAGGGAATGACTCCTATCTGCTGACCGAGCATCACTGTCCGATTTGCGACGCAGCCACGATTTGCATGGGACTCTGCACGGCGGAGTTGGATGTCTTTCGGCGGGCGTTGGGGTCGGATGTACACGTCGAGCGAGTCAAACATCTGCTTACTGGGGACTCGTGCTGCACCTATCGGATTCACCAGGACTAGGGCGACCGGTCTGCCACCGCTGGGAACAGCGTAAGACGGGCTACGAAGTTGGAACGCGACAGTGCTCGCGGTACAACATGGTGGATACGTCTGTGGAACTACTCCGTGCGTCTGGGAGGTTGTTCGGATGGCAATTGGAAGGGCGGCCAAGTTCGTGGTCATCGTTGGCATTGGCGCGATCGCGTCCGGCGCACCTCCGCTGGAGTTGTTGCGCTCCGAGCAGCAGATGTTTCAGTCCGTCATTCGGATGGCGAGCCCGTTCGTGGTGCGCATCGATACCGTTGGCGGCGCCCAGCCGGCGGTGATGTCGGGCCAGTCGCAAGACGACGACGAACGCACCCCCGATGGCGAAGGGGATCCCGGATCACCCGCCCCGGGTCCGGTGCGTGACCCCGTCGGATCGCGTTTTCCCCTGGCCGACGGCCCCACCACGGGGATCATCTATGGATCCAACGGACTGATCCTGACCAGCAGTTTCAATTTCGTCCGCCGACCGGCGTTGATCACGGTGACGCTGGCCGATGGGCGCCAGTTCGTCGCCGATGTCGTCGGGCGCGATCAGGTGCGCAAGCTGGCCCTGCTGAAGATTGACGCGACCGGTCTACCCGTTCCCCAATGGGTTGCGAGCGAGGACGTTCGTGTGGGGCAATGGGCGATCGCCCTGGGCTACGGCTACGGCGGGGCTGAGCCCGGAGTTTCGGTGGGCTTGATCAGTGCCCGCGATCGCATGCGCGGGTATGCGTTGCAGACTGACGCCAAGCTGTCGCCGGCCAACTACGGTGGTCCGTTGCTGGATCGTGATGGCCGGGTGTTGGGCATCTGCGTTCCGATGGCCCAGCGGCCCGGAGAGCTGGCGGGTGCGGAAATGTACGACTCGGGAATTGGCTTCGCCGTGCCGAAGCACCGGGTGGACGCCATTGTCGAATACCTCATGACCGGGCGGTCTTTCTATCGCGGATGGTTGGGCATGGAGGGGAATGCGAACTCCGCGGATGGCATTAAAATCACCAAGATTGCGAGTCCGTCGCCTCTCGAAGACGTGGGCGTGCGGGCGGGGGATGTGATCGTCAAGGCCAAGGGCAAGCCGATCAGGAACTTCGGTCAACTCGTACAGGTTCTCTACATGCTGCCTGCCGGAGAGACCGTCCATATTGGGCTCGAACGCGAAGGAGAGGCTTTCGACGTACTTGTTACACTCGCTCGGAATACGGAGTTAGGGGCCTTGCCCGATTGACCGTTGTTACTTCGAGGTCAGGCAAGGAAGGGCACCAGCATCGGCGCTATAGCGCCCTCCTACTTTTCAGCCGGCTCCTCTTCGCGAATGCGAGCCGCGTCCGCAAGGGGTGATCGCTCGGGCAGGTACTTGTACAACACGAAGAGGTAGATGAGGGTGCCGACGAACATGGACATGCTGACAAACTGCGAGATCGTTAGACCGGCCGTGTCATGCGGATTGTCCGTGCGGACCATTTCCAATAGCACGCGTGCGACGGGATAGCAAATGAATAGCAGTCCGATGACGATACCATGTCGCTTTCTCTGGTAGAATACGGCGGACAGTACGCCGGAAAAAAGGAGAGCATTCGCTGCCGAGTAGAGCTGCGTCGGGTGCACCGGTAGAGAGGTTGCTCTTGCGGCAAGTGCCTCCAGTTCCGAGGCGGAGGTCTTCCGCTCCGGATGGCGACGTGAGGGGAACTTCTCGGCGGCCGCCAGCGCGGCGAGACCGTGCTTTTTCAGGTGAGCCTTCCGAACCGCCTCGCGTTTCTTCAAGCTTACTTCGAGTCGAGCGATTTCTTCCTTGTCGGCATTCGCCTGCTTGGCGTTGGACAGGGCAAACTTGGCTTCCTCGACCGCCTGTCCCGGTCCCCGACGTTTTTCGATTGGCATGGCAAGCGT
>JADFLJ010000083.1 GCA_022564475.1 Pseudomonadota bacterium | reverse complement strand
CCTGGGCATCGAAGCGGGTAACGTCACCGGTATCGAGGCGGGCAATGTTCTGGGCATCGAAGCGGGTAACGTGTCAGGTGCGGAACAGTTGGCAATTGTACTAATGGGGCCAATACATTCGATCAATTCTCTTGAGGGTGTGTTTGCCTCTATGGGGCAATCCGTAATGGCAACACCAGAAATGTTGAACGCACTCAACGTAGGCGATCTCGTGACCGTACATGGTTCAATAAGTGGGCCAGGTTGGCTTTATGCCGATTCGGTAACGGTGTCAGCTGAGCAGTACGTCGCAGGTGCAACCGAAGTGTTCGTTTCAGGCATCTTGAGTTCTATTGATGTATCCACAGGTACAGCAATGCTTGGTAGTTTGACCGTCGACTACACCTCAAGCCTGGGGTCCGGACAGATGCCGGCTGGCGTAGTTTGGGCGTTCCGCGGAACGCAACCAGTCAGCAGGGGCGTGATGCTTTCAGATGAAGTCCATGCCTATTAACTAATAAGTTTGACGGGGCGGTTTTGATGATGCTTGTCTGAGCGGCGAACAAGGCAGTTCGCCCCTTCGCCAAAAGAAAAGGCCACCTTGCGGTGGCCTTTTTCTTTCTCCAATAAAAAAGTCGGCGTCCCTGCCGACTTAGATCTCGTATCAACCATAAAGGGAGATGCGAGGGTTGGAGAAGCCACCCCCGAGCGATTAGGGATGACTCGCGAGCAATGTTAGGTAGGTTGTGCATGTGATGATGTGACCACCATCACAAATCAATTCGCAGGAATGAAAAAGGGCACCTGCAAGCGCCCCAAATTCAGATAATTTTGGTATTAAGTAAAGTCGCTTGATTTACTCTTGCTGTTCGCGCAGCTCCGCCAGGTAGTCCTGTAATTTTTCTTGTTCGATTTGCTGCTTGATCATTTCGCGTTCGCTATCGTCTGTTGCCTGGTTTCTAAATCTCCAGTTGTGCTTTCACCCGCGAGTTGCTCATTGAGGTCTTCAACACCGGGCTGGCTGGTCGGCAAATAGACATCGGAAATCTCAGTGATCAGTGAGTCCCGTTCCTCCTGCGTTACCTGACTTGCCGGTTTTTGCGTCCGGCTATCGATATCTGTGCCGTTAACGGTCAGAACTGTTTCTGCCTGAGCCACTGCCATGCTGAACACGATCATCAGCGTAGAGGGCGCTATTTTCCCGGCGCGGCCAGTACTGCGTTTTTAAGTAATTTGTGATTCCCTGATTGAATTTGGCGCCATCATGACGCGTTCGACTCGTCGGGTGTCGTCGCTTTGATTTTCAGCGCGTGAATGTCTGTGTCCATCATCTCTCCGAGCGCATCGAAAATACGTCGGTGCCGTTCGAGGCGTGAAAGTCCTGCAAACGCAGTAGAGACAATGTCGACTGCAAAATGACCCTTACCGTCCTGTGCGCCCGCATGGCCCGCGTGCAGGTGACTCTGATCTTTGACCAATATTTGCGTGGGCGTGAATGCTGCGGACAACAGCTCTTCAATCTTCCGGCTGCGTTCAGCGGTCATGGCAGAACAGGCTTGAAGGGTTTGACGATGACCTTCTCGTACACGCCTGCCGCGATGTAAGGATCTGCGTCCGCCCATGCCTTCGCATCTTCAAGAGATGGAAAGTCGACGATAACGAGGCTTCCGGTATAACCGGCTTCACCCGGATCTTCGGCGTCTATCGCGGCGTGAGGGCCGGCTGTCAACAGGCGTCCTTCATCGGCCATGGCTTCGAGTCTCATGACATGATCCGGTCGTGCAGCAGCTCTTCCCGCGCGACTGTCTTCGACGTCCTGGCTCATGATCGCGTACCACATCAGTTTTGGTCCTCACTCTCTTCCGGGATATCCATTTTCGAGGCGATCCAAAATACCTGGCTGAAAATAAAGAGCATGGTAATTGCCATTAAACCGAACACTTTGAACTTCATCCAGAAGTCGAGACTGTAGTTAAAGGCGATATAAAGATTGAGTACACCCATCGCGATGAAAAATACGGCCCAGACGAAACTCAAACCACGCCACTGCGAATCTGTTATTTGATCCGTCGGCAATTCGCCCGACATGTCGATCAGGCGCCGAATGACGGGTTTTTCACCGATCCAGACGCTGCCAGTCAATACAATTGATATGACCCAGTAGTACACCGTTGGTTTCCAGAACAGGAACTCAGGATTCCGGAAATACAATGACGCACCAGCAAATGGGAACAACAATATTGTCGACCACATGAACATCTTGTCCAGTTTCTTCTTTACGAAGTACTTTGCCAGGAGACCGGCTGGTGCAGCGATCATCAAAACGACGAGTGCGAAGAAAAAGTCTTTCCACACAAACGCCGCGAAGAACAGAATCAGGGGAATAAATTCGAACATTGGGGTTTCCGGAAGTCGCTGCTGCTAAGAATGAGCTGGCGATAATAGCTCGATAAGGCGCGAAAAGCCTATTTCCAAAAAACCTATGAGTATTGTTTGCGACACCCTACAATCCGCGCGTGGCGAGACTGATTGAAATTCATCCAACGAACCCGCAGTCGCGGCTTGTGGCGTCCGTGGTGCAGGCTATTCGGCAAGGCTCGCTGATCGCCTATCCAACAGATTCGAGCTATGCGCTAGGCTGTCACATCGGTGACAAGCGAGCCATGGATCGGATTCGACGCATTCGGCGAACCGACAAGGACCACAATTTCACTCTGGTTTGCAGCGACCTGTCCGAGATCAGTGTCTATGCCCGCATCGATAATTGGGCCTATCGCATGGTCAAGTCTATGACGCCCGGTCCGTATACGTTCATTCTGCAGGCCACGCGCGAGGTACCCAAGCGCCTGCAGAACCCGAAGCGACGTACAATCGGTCTGCGCGTACCCGACCATCCGCTGGTACACGCGATGCTCAATAGCCTGGGTGAGCCCATCATGAGTTCAACGCTGTCCTTGCCGGGTGACGACATGCCTCTCACAGACCCGCTTGAGATTGAGGAGAAAATTGGTCATCAAATCGATGTCATCATCGATGCCGGGCCAACCGGAATTGAGCCGACGACGGTTATCGACCTGTCTCACGGCTCGGTTGAGGTTTTGCGAGTCGGACGAGGCGATGTCAGCGCATTTACCTGAGTCTAAACGTCGCCAGCTCCCGACCAAATCAATGACTTTAGTGCAGCCTAATTAGGCTAGAATGCGCGGAAATCCCCCGGAACTGACCATGAAGCCCGACCTTAAAGTCCTCACCGCCGACGACGCCCCCAAGCCGCCCCAGGATGAGAGTCAGACCCCGGCACAAGGCGAAATGCCGTTTGCCGTGGTCGCTGGTGAGCCCATCACCACATTACCGCAGGACCTCTATATACCGCCGTACGCGCTGCAGGTATTTCTGGAAGCGTTCGAAGGGCCTCTGGACCTGCTGCTGTACCTCATACGGCGTCAGAATATCGACATACTGGATATACCGGTTGCTGAGATCACAAAGCAGTACGTGCAGTACATCGAAATGATGTCTGACATGCAGCTTGACCTTGCCGGAGAGTATCTCGTCATGGCTGCGATGTTGGCCGAGATTAAATCGCGCATGTTATTGCCGCGTCCGGAGACGGAAGAGGAGGAGGAAGAAGACCCACGCGCAGAATTGGTTCGGCGCTTGCAAGAGTACGAACGATTCAAGCAAGCCGCCCAGGATATTTCGGACCTCCCGCGCCTTGAGCGCGACGTCTTCGTCGCGGTTGTTGACGCGCCCGACCGTAAGGTCGTCACTCAACTTCCCGACGTCACGATGAAGGAGTTATTGCTCGCGTTTCACGATGTATTGAAGCGTGCGGAAATGTATTCCAATCTGAAATTAACACGCGAGCCACTCTCCACCCGGCAGCGCATGTCGGAGATCCTGACGCGAATAAAAGCGGGTCAATTCACCGTATTTGCCGATCTGTTTGATGCTGAAGAAGGGCGAATGGGCGTAGCAGTAACATTTATCGCTATTCTCGAATTGTTAAAAGAAGCGGTGATCGAAGTCGTCCAGTCAGAGGAATTTGCGCCGTTGCATGTCCGTGCAGCGTCATCGGTCAGGCTGGTGGAAGAAGAAGGGGATCTTGAACCCAATGGATAAGTTGGAAATAAAGTATTTCGTGGAGTCGGCATTGCTCGCAGCGGGCCGCCCCCTGAGCGTCGATCAATTACAAAAACTGTTCGATGGCAGAGCAGAACCTGAAAAGTCGGAGATTCGCGAGGCAATACAAGGTCTCGTGGACGAATACGAGGGGCGCGGTATTACCGTTGCAGAAGTGGCATCGGGCTTCAGGATTCAAGTAAAGGCAAGCATGGCCGATCGCTTGCAGAAACTGTGGGAAGAACGGCCGCCGCGATATTCACATGCGCTGTTCGAAACGCTGGCGCTGGTGGCCTATCGTCAGCCGGTCACGCGCGGCGAAATCGAGGAGATTCGCGGTGTGTCGGTTAGCTCCAACATCGTCCGTACTCTCATCGAGCGTGATTGGGTTCGCGTCATAGGTCATCGCGATGTGCCCGGGCGTCCTGAATTGTTTGGGACGACACGCGCATTTCTGGATTACTTCGGCTTGAAGAAACTCGATGATTTGCCACCTCTTGCGGATCTGTCAGATTGGGAAAGTCTTCGCATTCAGCTCAATCTCCCTGAAGTGGAAGATGATCAAGCCGACGACGTGCCTGACTTGCCTGTCCTGTACCCGGAAATTCCGGTGGAAAATGAGGCAGAGGAAGAAAAAGATGAAGACCTGCTCGTGACCGAGTGGTCTGATCCAGCCGATTCCACCGCCTGATATTTCCCTGTGTCCGAGCGTATTCAAAAGGTCCTGGCAGCTGCGGGCCATGGCTCTCGCCGGGAAGTAGAGCGCTGGATTCGTGAGGGCCGCCTGCAGGTTAACGGCAAGCAGGCAAAACTCGGAGACTCGCTGGAAGGCACAGAGCGCGTGTTCCTGGACAAGAAGCCTTTGTCGCTGCCCTGCAAAGCCGTGGCGCACCGCCACATCATCTATCACAAGCCAGCCGGTGAGGTGACGACACGCAGCGACCCGGAAGGTCGCAAGGTGGTCTTTGACTCATTGCCACGGCTTACAGGCGCGCGTTGGATATCGGTTGGTCGCCTCGATATTTCGACGACTGGTCTGTTGCTGTTCACGACCGACGGGGCCCTCGCGAACGCACTCATGCATCCATCCAATGAGGTCGTGCGTCGCTACGGTGTTCGCGTGCACGGTCTTCCCAAAGCGCATGAATTGCAGCGCTTGCGGGAGGGCCTGGAGCTGGACGATGGCATGGCGAAATTTGACACAGTCGAAGTGGCCGGTGGTGATGCGACCAACCGCTGGTTCAAGGTGTCCCTGCGCGAAGGGCGGAATCGCGAGGTCCGGCGATTGTGGGAAGCGCTGGGTTACGAAGTGAGCCGATTGATGAGAACAGGCTACGGTCCGCTGGAGTTGCCGCGATCCTTGCGCAAGGGTCGCCACGAGGCCCTGACGCCGTCACAAGTCAGGTCGTTGTACGCTACTGCGCGTCTAGACTCTCGCCGCTAACGCCTTTGCTGTCGGGGCCGAGTAAGTAGATATAGGTGGCCAGAATGTCTTCGGGCCGCTTCAATTTGTCCCTGTCTTCAGCCGGGTAAGCTGCCAGCCGCATCGCGGTTCGTGTCGCGCCAGGGTTGATGCAATTCACACGCAATTTCTCATGGTCGTGTTCGCTTGCGAGAACTTGTGACAAACCCTCTGTCGCAAACTTGGAAACTGCATAGGCGCCCCAGAACGCCTTGCCGATCTTTCCTACGCCACTGCTGGTAAAGAGCACAGAAGGGTCAGACGCGGCTTTTAGCATGGGCAGGCAGACCTGTGTGAGCGCGAATGCTGCCGTCACGTTGACGTGCATGACTTCTTGCCAAAGGGTCGCGTCATACTGTTCGATCGAGTAACGCTCGCCCAGAATGCCGGCGTTGTGTACGAGGCCATCAAGCCGCCCGAACTCCTCAGACAAGCTCTCCGCGAGTGTTTCATACGAATTCGCATCGGCGCTCGCAAGATCCATCACCGCGATGGACGGCCGTGGAGCCGAAGTCAACGAGTCGATTTCATCGTAGACCTTTTCCAGCTTGCGGACATTGCGGCCATGCAGAATCATTTGCGCGCCAAGTGAGGCGGCGTGCACTGCCAGCGCCCGGCCAATGCCGTCACTGGCGCCTGTTACGAGGATGATGCGGTCACGGAGTACGTCGTCCGCGTACGTGTAGTTACGGTGATCCATGACGCCTACTGCAGGGTTTCGTCTTCGTCAGCGGCGCCTTCTATCATTGTCCGCGGGACCGGCTCCAGCGATTCGAGTTTTTCGAGGTCTTTCTTCGCATGCACGCCAAGCTCGGTAAACTTGCGCGCCCCCGGTAGTACGCTGCGCTCGAGTGAGCCAACGGCCTTGTTGTACGTCTCGACACTGTTCGCGAGCTGGCGGCCCATGCGGTTCATGTGGCCAACAAAGGTCGCGAGTCGACCGTAGAGATCCTCTGCGAGAACACGAATTTCCTGGGCATTATCCGCCAGCGCAAGTTGCCGCCAGCCATAGGCAACAGCCTTGAGCAGCGCGACGAGGCTGGTGGGTGTTGCAAGGATGATGTGCTTCGACAACGCGTATTCAATCAGGTCGGGTTCTTCGTTCAGCGCTGCACTCAGAAACTGATCGCCCGGGATGAACAGGATGACGAATTCGGGACTCGCATCGAATTGCTCCCAGTACGCTTTCGACGCCAGCGTGCGAATATGGGTACGGACATTCCTGGCATGCCGTTTCAGCGCAATCTTTCGATCCGAGTCATTCTTTGCTTCTGCGGCTTCGAGGTAGGCATCGAGAGGTGTTTTTACATCGACAACCACTTCACGCTGATCGGGCATGCGTACGATCATATCGGGGCGGAAAATCTGACCGTCATTGACCGTGTGCACCTGCTCTTGAAAGTCACAGTGTTCAACCATGCCCGCCAGCTCCACCAAACGTCTTAAGGTAATTTCTCCCCAGCGTCCTCTTACTTCGGGCCGGCGCAGAGCATTGACGAGGTTCTGCGTTTCTTGTCGTAAGGACTTTTGGCTGATATTCATCGCCTCAAGTTGTTCGCGGATACCGCCATAAGCTTCGCTACGAGATTTCTCAAGCTCGGTGATCTGTTTTTTAGACGCTTCGAGCGCATCGCTAATCGGCTTTACGAGCGCTTCGACCGCTTTTTCCCGATCACCGAGTTCGCGTTTGGCGCGTTCGTTTTGTACATTGAGGTGCTGTTCCGCAAGTTTTAGAAACGCGTCGCTATTGGATTTGAGCGATTGATTTCCCAGTTCGGAAAAGGTCTTGGCGAGGCGGGCATTTGCCACTTCATGGGCGATATCGCGCTCGCTGCGCAGGGCATCCTGACTCTTGATCTGAAGTTGCAGACGGTGTTGCATGCCGCGTCCAATTAGCCACGCTATGAGCGCGCCCAGTAACAGCCCAATGAGCAATGCGGGCCCGCCGATCTCCAGATAAAGCGGGTTGATCGTGAATTCGTCCATAATGTCTTAAAGAGTAACTGCTTTGAGTACGATTTGGGCGAGATCCGCCGTATCGGCCGCAATTTGATCCGCGCCCCAACTCTCCACGTTATCGTCGTCAGTAATGTAACCGTAGGCTACTGCGATCGTTGTCATTCCGGCTGCCCGTCCAGCTTCAACATCCCGTGCTGCGTCGCCGACATAAATCGTGTCGGCCGCGGTCATTGCCGCCAGTTCACAGGCGTGCAACATGGGTGCGGGGTGGGGCTTTCTTTCCGGCAGGCTGTCACCGCAGACTGTACAGGCCGCACGCTTGTCCAGCCCGAGAACGCGCAACAGCGGCATTGTGAGTCGTTCCGGCTTGTTCGTAACGATGCCCCAGGGAATACCGTGCGACTCGAGCGTCGCGAGCAGGCCTTCGAGGTCTGGATACAGCACCGAATCGACACAAACCCGTTTCTCGTAACGTTCGAGATACTCCAGGTGCAGCGGTGAGTTGAACTCGGCCTTCTCGTCGGGGAGCCCAACGCTCAACAATCCAATCGCGCCATTGGATACGTTGGCGCGGCCGAGCTCGTAGCTAATCGGGGAGAGTCCACGAGCGCGTCGCATTTCCTGCAGGATCGCAACCATGTCCGGCGCAGTGTCGACGAGCGTGCCGTCGAGATCAAACAGGACTCCGGTTGCCCCTGGGCTTTTATCAGCGTGCGGCGCCAACTTGGCTTACTCGCCGTCCGGCCGTTGAAAATGCATCAGGTAATTGACATCCAGACCGGTCCCGAGAGAGTAGTCTTTGGTCACAGGGTTGTAGTGCATGCCAATGCTCGCCCGTAACTCAAGCCCGGCATTGCGCGCCCATTCTTCGAGTTCAGACGGTCGGATGAATTTCTGGTAGTCGTGTGTTCCCGCCGGCAGTAATTTCAGCAGGTATTCTGCGCCGACAATTGCGAACGCAAAGGATTTCAGATTGCGGTTTATCGTCGAAAAGAATACATGGCCGCCCGGTGTCACCAGCTCAGCGCAGGACCGTATGATCCGGGACGGATCTGGCACGTGCTCCAGCATCTCAAGGCAGGTGACGACATCGAATTCACCTGCTTTGTTCGCCGCCAGAGCTTCGGCGGTTATTTGCTCATAGCTAACCTCTGCGCCCGACTCGGCGAGATGCAATTTAGCGACCGTCAAGGGCCCGTCCGCCATGTCAATGCCGAGCACATCTGCGCCGGACACGGCCATGGATTCGGCCAGGATGCCGCCACCGCAGCCGATGTCGACGACTTTCCGGCCAGCAAGTTCGGCATGCTGCCGAATCCAGTCCAGCCGCAGCGGATTGATCTCATGCAACGGGCGAAAATCGCCTTCAGGATCCCACCAGCGAGAGGCCAGGGCGTTGAATTTAGCGACTTCCTCGGGGTCGACATTGAGTGGTTCTTTTGCAGCCATCTGTACTGATTCTTTGTATCTGGAACGCCGTATTGGGAGCGCAGTATACCGGCTCTGTGATATCATTAGTGTTCGGTTTTGGGGCAATTTCAGGCCCGGAAATTCAAACAAAAATTCTTACGTTGACTCAAAGTTTCACCACGGTTTCGATCCCGATTTTCCAACGGGGTTGCGCAGCAGTGTTGGGGTAGGAAAGTCGTCAAGGAACACATAAAGTATGGCTGAAATTGCCCGGGAATTGCTGTCTGTAAGCCTCGAAGACGAGATGCAGCAGTCCTACCTCGATTATGCGATGAGCGTCATCGTGGGCCGCGCGCTGCCCGACGTCCGGGATGGTCTTAAGCCCGTCCACCGCCGCGTCCTCTTCGC
>JADFLJ010000082.1 GCA_022564475.1 Pseudomonadota bacterium | reverse complement strand
TGGCGCCGTACAATGCCAATGGATGATCGACATTCTGATGCACAGAGAACGGCATTGTCGTGTTGGCGCCGTAGACCGAGCTCGATGATGCGTAGACGAGATGCTCGACTTTGTGATGACGGCAACCTTCCAGGATATGCAGCGTGCCGACAATATTGCTGCTGATGTAGGCGTGCGGATTTTCGATCGAGTAGCGAACGCCGGCTTGTGCGGCCAGGTGCACAACTTTCTCAAACTGTTCTGTCTCGAATAAGGCCTCCATGGCGTCACGATCGGCCAGCTCGATGCGCAGCATCCTGAAGTTGTCGAAATCATCCAGAATCGCCGCGCGTGACTCCTTCAGACTGACATCGTAGTAGTCATTGAAGTTGTCGAGACCGACGACAGTCTCGCCACGCTGCAGCAACTGTTTCGCCGTATGAAAGCCGATAAAACCGGCAGCACCTGTAACCAGAATTTTCATTGTGTCTCTACAGTGCGGCTACAGGCGATCATCGCTTGCGTCCGCAGGCAATACGTACTTGATATCGTAAACGAGCGAGGTCGGCTTGCCAAAGGCACGAATGCCTTTTTCGCCCAGCGCCTTGAATTGCTCGTGCGCGACGGCAATGACGACCACATCGTATGCGCCTTTCTCGGGCTCGTTTACAAGCGCAAGACCGTAGGCTTTTTGCGCATCGTCTTCGCTCACCCAGGGGTCGAAAATATCAACAACCGCACCGTAGGTTGTAAGCTCTGTCACGATGTCGACGACCTTGGTGTTGCGCACGTCCGGACAGTTTTCCTTGAATGCGAGCCCGAGCATCAGCACGCGCGAGTCGCGCGGATTCAGGCCCTTCGCGATCATGCGCTTGATGATTCGCGATGCGATGTACAAGGACATATTGTCGTTGATGCGGCGCCCCGCGAGGATCATCTGCGGGTGATAGCCCAACTGCTGTGCTTTGTACGTCAGATAGTATGGATCGACACCAATACAATGCCCGCCGACGAGACCCGGCCGAAACGGCAGGAAATTCCATTTGGTACCGGCCGCTTCGAGCACTTCTTCGGTATCGATACCGACGCGCTCGAATATCATCGCGAGTTCGTTGATGAGCGCGATGTTGACGTCGCGTTGCGTGTTCTCGATAACCTTGGCCGCCTCGGCAACTTTGATGCTCGACGTCTTGTGCGTGCCGGCCGTAATGATCGACGCATAAACACTGTCGATGAAATCGGCGGCGTCCGGCGTTGAACCCGAGGTCACTTTCAGAATGGACGGCAAGCGGTGTTGTTTGTCGCCCGGATTGATGCGCTCCGGGCTGTAGCCAACGAAGAAATCCTCGTTCAACGTCAAAGCAGATCCCTTCTCCAGGAACGGTACGCAAAACTCTTCGGTCGCGCCCGGGTACACCGTGGACTCATACACGACGATATCGCCCTTCTTGAGCAAACCCGCCAGCATCTCGCTCGCCGATCTCAAGGGCGTCAGCAACGGTCGATTGCTGTCGCCGATCGGTGTCGGCACCGTGACAACGTAGAAATTGCAGTCCGCCAATGCCGCTGCATCGGTCGCAAACTTTAATCCACCGACCTCCGCGAGCTCCTCGCTTGTGACCTCCAGCGTTAAGTCTTCGCCGCGCTCGAGTTCCGCAATGCGTTCGGCATTGATATCGAAACCGATCGTCGGATACTTTTTACCGAATTCAACGGCCAGCGGCAGGCCGACGTAGCCGAGACCGATGACTGCAATGCGCAACTTACCTAGGTCATTGATCAAGGTCTGATACCTATCCCAGATACCACAACGCCGCCAGACCCGTGATGCTCATAGTCACGGTGTACGGTAACGCCATCATCACCATGCGTCCGTAGGACAGCCTAATCAGCGGCGCCAGGGCCGACGTCAGCAGGAACAGGAACGCGGCCTGACCATTCGGTGTCGCGACCGAGGGGATGTTGGTACCCGTGTTGATCGCAACGGCCAGCGCATCGAATTGCACACGCGTCAGCTCGCCCGCCAGGAACATCTTTTCCACTTCGCCGATGTACACGGTCGCAACGAATACATTGTCGCTAATCATGGAGAGCGCGCCGTTTGCCATATAGAAGAGCGCCTGCTGCGACTTGCCGTCGTAGGTCATCACCCAATCAATGACCGGCGAGAAAAGCCCCTGATGCTCGATGACTGCGACGATCGCAAAAAACACGACCAGCAATGCCGTGAACGGCAGCGCCTCCTCGAACGCACGTCCGATACGATGTTCTTCGGTAATACCGTTAAACGCCGTCGCAAGAACAATGACCATCAGGCCAACAACACCCGGCTCGGCCAAGCCGAATCCCAGCGCGATCATCAACAGACCTGCAACCACTCCCTGCACAATAATCGCCATCTTCTCCGATTTTGTTCGATTCTCTGTGGCCTGACGATCGTAATCTTCCAAAACCTCACGCACTTTCGGCGACAGTTTCACGCCATAGCCAAACACGCCAAAATACTCCACAGTCAGGCATGTCATGAGTCCGACAACGAGCACCGGCAAGGAGATGTGCATCATTTGGACGAAGAACTCAGCGAAGTTCCAGCCCATGATCTTCGCGATCAGCAGGTTTTGCGGCTCACCGACCAGCGTCATCACACCGCCGAGCGCCGTACCGATCGCGCCGTGCATCATCAGGTTACGCAGGAAGGCGCGAAACTGCTCGAGGTCCTCGCGATGCAACTCGATGACTTCATCATCGCTGCCGTGATCATGATCCTGATGAAATTTCTTGCCTGACGCGACCTTGTGATACACGCCATAGAAACCTATGGCGACTGTGATGATGACGGCCGTTACAGTCAACGCATCCAGGAAAGCCGAAAGAAATGCCGCGGTGAGCGAAAACATGAACGACAGCAGCATTTTCGATCGAATGCCAAGAATAATTTTAGTAAATGTGTACAGCAACATCTCGCGCAGAAAGTAGATACCCGCGACCATGAATATCAACAACAGGACAACGGGAAAATTCCGCTCTGTTTCGTGCATCACCATTTCGGGCGACGCGAGTCCAAGCACGATGGCCTGAATGGCCAGCAATCCACCTGGCTGCAAGGGATAACACTTCAACGCCATCGCGAGCGTAAAAATAAACTCGGCTACGAGCACCCAGCCCGCGACGAACGGGTTCATCGTCACGATGATCGGATTCACTATCAGAAAGCCGATGATCGTCAGCTTGTACCAAACCGGCGAATTGCCTAGGAAATTCTTGCGCAGAGCGCCTGCCATCGTGTGGGCCATTGGGATTCCTGTGTTGCCTGAAGTTAGTTGTGATTTTTCGCGAGGCGAACGGCCGATTCTAGACTGTTCGGGCCTGTTTTTGGAGCCGACGGGGGCTTTTTTGGCCTAGGATTTTTGCAGCTGGTCCCAGACGCAGCTGCCCTTGGCCCGCAGCTTTTCGAGCATGACCTCATGCGCGGCAAGCTCGTCCTCGTCGGCCCGCACGACGACGAGCTTGTAAGAAGCCGCTGCGCGCGCGACTGCTGTGTTTATTTCGCCGTCACTCGCTGCGCCGTCCTCAACGTCCAGCGACAACGCGGTCTGGCCACCCGTCATCGCCAGGTAGACATGCGCGAGCAACTCCGAATCGATTAACGCGCCATGCACATCGCGCCGTGACGCATCCACCTCATAGCGCTTGCACAGCGCGTCGAGGCTGTTGCGTTGGCCCGGGTGTATTTTTCTGGCGAGCGTCAGTGTGTCCAGAACCGTCGCATGGTCGGTAATTTTCGGCTGCGCGTGCTGCATCAGTGTCAGTTCGTGCTCAATGAAACCCACATCGAATTCGGCATTGTGAATAATGAGTTCAGCGCCGCCCAGAAATTCGAGAAAGTCGTCAACGATTTCGGGAAACCGCGGTTCCGTTTCCAGGTCGTCGCGGCTGATACCGTGTATGCGCTGCGCGCGCGCGTCGATATCGCGATCGGGATTTAAGAAGCAATGAAATTCGCGCCCCGTCAGACGGCGATTAACGAGTTCGAGGCAGCCGATTTCAATAATTCGGTGGCCCTGTGCCGTGGACAGGCCTGTTGTTTCGGTATCGAGGACGATTTGGCGCATCGATTATTGCAGTTCGTCTATGCCGAGATTGGCGAGATCATCCGCCGCCTCGTTACCGGCATTGCCATTGTGCCCTTTCACCCACACCCACTTGATATCGTGGCGCTGCACGGCAGCGTCCAGCGCCTGCCAGAGATCCTGATTCTTGACGGGTTTCTTGTTGGCCGTCTTCCAGCCGCGCTTTTTCCAGTTCGGCAGCCACTCGTTGATGCCATCCATGACGTATTTCGAATCGATGTTCAGCGTGACAGCGCTGGCACTGTTGAGCGCGTTCAGCGCCTCGATCGCAGCCGTCATTTCCATGCGGTTATTGGTCGTTTCATGTTCCCCGCCGTGCATCGTTTTGCGGTGCTGGCCCTTGATCATCAAGACGCCCCAGCCACCCGGGCCAGGATTGCCCCGGCAGGCGCCGTCTGTGTAAATCTCAATCGTTTTGGTCAAAGCGGATTCGTGAAACTCGAGTGGATGGTTCGGCCAGGCCCGCAACGACTTTTGCTGTGCGGCTCCAAACCGGGCGCACAGGCGTCAGCGTACTGATCCGTTTCTGCGCCGTGAGCATATAGCAAGCCGACAACTCCGGCCACCAGCGCCGACCACGATGTTCCCACGTCGACGACGCGGCTTTTTTAGTGCCTGGCAACGGCCAGCGGAAGAAATAACGCGTATTGCTCTGAATCCTCATATCCAGCAGCTGCAGCCAGTCTCGCAGGCGTCGGTCCGAGATCAGGTCCTGCGCGCCCGGCGGCATGCCGGCACCCGGAATCAGCCGTCGCAGCCCCCACAAGCCACCCGGTCGAAAGCCGAGCACCAGCAGGTGTCCATCAGAGCGCAAAACACGGTGTACCTCGCGCAGAATCGCGTGCGGGCGATCCGAAAAATCCAGCGTGTGTGGCAGCAACACGCAATCGATCGAGTCGCTTGCGACGGGCAGCCGATGCGGCTCTCCAATGGCTGCCTGGCCTCCGCCAACGAATTGTTCTGCGATCAGCGAACTCCGCTGAGTGCGTGAATAGCGCAGAAAAGAACGTTCCTCACCCCACAGACCTACCTGCAGGCACTCCTCTCCGAATCGCCCGTCCAGCGCGTCCTCGACGACGCGCGCTTCCTGCGCCAGCAGGGATTCGCCGAACGGCGTCTGCAGCCACTGGCAGGCTTCGTGATCTGTCCACTTGCACATCATGATTCTGTCAGTAGGATAGCCTGATGCCGGATAACATCGATCGATTATTGCAGAGATTGCGCCGTTCAGGCGCGATAGTTTTCTCCTTTCTGACGCTTGCCGCGTGTGCCGGTTTGCCGTCGTCCGATGCGAACCTTGGCGCCGACAGCAATTTGGATGCCGGCGCGAACATAGACGTAGCGATCGAAACGATCAGCGTCACTGCGTCTCGACGACCACCGCCCATCGAAATCACGCCTGCGCCAACGGGCCCTGCCGACTTGCTGGACGTGCTGCGCGCGGAATTCGCACTGAGCTATGAGCAAAATCGTCGCATCGAAGTCCAGCGGGACTGGTACGTGCGGCACCCGGACTACCTCAATCGCGTGTTTACGCGCTCGCAACGCTACATGCCGCACATCCGCGCCGAACTCGAACGCCGCGGCCTGCCCGTGGAACTCGCATTGTTGCCGATCGTTGAAAGCGCCTACGACCCGTTCGCCTATTCCCACGGTCGCGCCGCCGGACTGTGGCAAATGATTCCAGGCACGGCGCGCCGTTTTGGCATCAAACAAAACTGGTGGTACGACGGCCGGCGGGACATTGTCGATTCAACGCGCGCGGCGCTCGACTACCTCGACTACTTACATGGATTAAACGACGGCGACTGGCTGAACGCGATTGCGTCTTACAACTCGGGCGAAGGCAACGTGCTGCGCGCTGTGCGTCGCAACAAGAGCGCAGGCAGGCCGACTGACTTCTGGAATTTGTCGGTACCGAAAGAGACGAGCGCTTACGTACCCAAGTTGCTGGCACTCGTCGACATCGTAAAAGACCCGGCGAAATACAATCTCAGCTTGCCCGTCGTGCCCGACGAAGTGCAGTTTGCGGTTAGCGATATAGAGTCGCAGCTTGACCTCGCGCTGGCAGCCGAGCTCGCCGGTGTCGACGTCGACACCGTGTATGCCTACAACCCCGGTTACAACCGCTGGTCGACAGATCCGGCCGGACCGCACAGCTTGCTCATGCCCATCGATGTCTCCGCAGATTTTGAGAAAGCGCTTGCGGCTGTACCGGCATCAGAACGCGTGCGCTGGAAGCGCCACAAGATTGGCAATGGCGAGACAATTTCCGAGATTGCAGAGCAATACCACACCACGCCCGCATCGATTCGCACAGCAAACAATCTGCGCGGCAATACGATTCGGGCCGGCCACCACTTGATGATCCCCGTCTCGACCAGGCCATTGGCTGCCTACAGCCAGAGCGCCGATGCACGTCTTGAGAGGACGCAAAACCGCAAACGCAGTGGCAATAAATTCGAGCATATCGTCAAGAGCGGTGAGAGCTTCTGGACGATTAGCCGGCGTTACAAGGTAACGACGCGGCAGCTCTCCGCCTGGAACGGCATGGCACCTGGCGACACGCTGTCCGTGGGCAAAAAACTGGTCGTTTGGAGTCATGCGGACATCGGGCCGCGCACTTCACCGACAAGCTCGTTGGGCAATACCACTCGCAAGCTCAGCTACACGGTCAGAAATGGCGATTCGCTGTACCTGATAGCCAAGAAGTTCCGGATCTCGATCAATGAACTCGCTCGCTGGAACAACATCGACAAAGACAAGATCCTGCGGCCGGGACAGCGCCTGACCATGTACGTGGACGTGACCGCACAATCGTCTTAGGAAAAATAGGGGTCGAACCGAGGTTTTCGAGAAAACCTCGGTTCGACCCCTATTTTTCTGACCGAGTACATTTTCTTTTTTTGACCTGTAATATACGGCTCCGGTTCGAATCAACGCTGAGGAATACACATGGGCTTCCTGTCCGGCAAACGTGCACTGATTGTAGGCGTCGCAAGTGATCGCTCCATCGCAACCGGCATCGCCGCGGCATTCGCGCGCGAGGGTGCGGAAATTGCCTTCACCTACCAGAATGAAAAACTGCAAAGCCGTGTCCTGAAGCTCGCGAACAGGCTGGAGCAGAACGCCGATCTGTGTTTCCCCTGCGATGTATCGGACGACGACGAGATCGAAGCAGTCTTCACAGAACTCGCCAAGAGCTGGGACAGCCTGGATATCCTCGTGCACTCGGTTGGCTTCGCACCGCGCGAGCAGCTTGAGGGAGGATTCGCCGCGGCCGTGACGCGTGAAGGCTTCAAAATCGCGCACGATATTTCGTCCTACAGCCTTGCGGCTCTGACCAAAGGCGCCCTGCCGATGATGCAGGGTCGCGACGCAGCCATTCTCGCGATGACCTACAACGCGGCCGTGCAGGTGGTTCCAAATTACAATGTGATGGGTCTTGCCAAGGCGAGCCTTGAGGCCTGCGTGCGCTTCCTCGCTGCGGACCTCGGCGCGCAAGGCATCCGCGTCAACGCCATCTCGGCCGGACCCGTCAAGACACTCGCGGCTGCCGGTATCGGCGGTTTCCGCAAGATGCTGAAATACGCACAGAAGGCCTCTCCGTTGCGCCGCACAGTGACGATCGCCGAGATCGGAAATGTGGCTGCGTTCCTGTGCTCGGATCTGGCCAGTGGCATTACAGGCGAGACAACCTTCGTCGACGCCGGCGCCAATATCATGGCCATGACGTTCGACGAAGATTGAAAGGGGTCAGCGCTCGCGGCTAAAGCCGCTCCTACTTTCTATGCTCGCGGCTAAAGCCGCTCCTACATTCTACGCTCTGACCCCTTTTTAGTTGAGGATCCGTTCGTAAATTTTCTCGTAGCGGTCGGCCATCGCAGTGCTGTCCAATGTCGCAGCGCGTTCGATGTTCGCGGCGCGCACCGACGCCGCCCACTGCGGTTTCTCGACCAGCTCTCGTATCGCCGCGATCAACTGATCGGGTTGCTCCGGCTCGACGAGTCGGCCGTTAACGCCATCCTCTAGAAATTCGGGAATACCATCGACGTTACTGGCAACAACCGGCAATCCGAAGTACATCGCGTCGATCATCGCGGAGCCAATCGCTTCCTTTAAGGACGGAAACACAAACACGTCGAAGCTCGCGTAATAGTCGCCTATGTTATCGACCCAGCCGGTCAGCTCGATGTTGTCCAGATCACCAATCGCTTCCCGAAACGACTGCTCATCGCGACCGTCGCCACACAGCATGAAGTACCAGTCCGGATGCTGTTCGCGTACAGCGTGCGCCGCCTCGATGATCGTTCGCTGGCCTTTGTGAGCATGCTCGAGTGCGCCGACATGACCGATAATTAACTTGCCCTTGAGTCGGTCTCGAATCGCTGTCACTGCACGCGGTTCGGCCTCGAGCGCCGCGTGTGCATCGGGGACGAAATCGAAACCTGACTTGCTGTAGCCGGGTCCAAGGCTGGTCGCAACTGCGCGCGAGATCGCGACAACTGCAGCAGCCCTCTTGTACGCGAGACGCCGAACCCACTTCGAGCGACGGGGATTCGGCACGCGCCGGGTAATGACGTAGGGAATACCGAACAACAGGCTGGCAATCAGGCCGCTGTAAACGCCCCGGCCTTCGTGCAATTGCAGGATGTCGCAACCGCGCGTCGCCAACGCCGCAGACAGCGGATTTGAAGCCACTTCGACGACATCGAGCGTCACAATATCGGCGCAGCGTCGCATGAGTTCGTTACCCCTGCGAATGATCAGGCGTTGTCGATAGCCGCGCTGCGCCAACTCACGAATGAGCAGTTCGGCCTGCCGCTCGCCGCCGCGATAACCGGAAGCGAGATTGATGTGGCAGATGAACACGCGCGCCTACAACGCGACCTTGGTTTCCTCGCCTTCAAGGCGCGCAACAATTGTCGCGCAGCAGCAGTCACCCCAGATATTGATACTGGTGCGCATCATGTCAAGAATGCGGTCAAACACCATGAGTACACCGATCGCTTCCACGGGCAGACCGACAGCCACGAGGATAATCGCGATGGCCACGAGCGATGCCGATGGCACGCCCGCCACGCCGATCGATGTCATCAACGCGATCGCCACAATCGTGAATTGCACACCGAGCGTCAGATCCAGGCCATAGGCCTGCGCCAGGAACAGCGCCGCCGCGCACTCATACAGTGCTGTGCCGTTCATGTTCACGGTCGCACCCAGTGGCAGGACGAAACTCGACACCTTGTTAGAGACACCGATGTTTTCCTCGACTGATCTAATCGTAATCGGCAACGTGGCCGACGACGAAG
>JADFLJ010000256.1 GCA_022564475.1 Pseudomonadota bacterium | reverse complement strand
CCCGCCCAAGCCCAAAAATTAAAAGGCCCCAACAAGTTGTAAGGGCCTTTTATTTTAGTTCTTGGTCGGGGTGAGAGGATGGACTCGCGGCTGCGCCGCTCGGTCCTGCGGACCGCACTTCGTGCGTCTGTCGGCTCGCAAGCTCGCCTCGGTGCGAACCTTAATTTCGGTTTCAATTCCCTCCCAAGCCCAAAAAGAAAAAGGCCCCAACAAGTTTGAGGGCCTTTTTCTTTTTGAACATGGTCGGGGTGAGAGGATTTGAACCTCCGGCCCCTGCCTCCCGAAGGCAATTCAACACTCGTTTGTTATCAAGTACTTGCGAGAATATCATGAATCAGAACAATCACATAGGATCATATTCGATAATATTCGATCATGCTGGATCATATTGGATCACATTCGCACTGTGGCAGAATTGTGGCAGCCAAACTGAGTTCAATGGACTTGGAAATCTCTCGCATTTGTGCGAAGAATAGTAATTCGCCCCCGACAGGCAAGAAGTTGTGGCGCACTGACGGTAATCAAAATTCCGGACTCATATCCGTGTATTCCATATCAAACCCAAATGCCCTTGGAGATGTCGCAGCCATCGCCTCTGGCGATTTGTAAAGCCGCGGCGCGCCTATGCCAATGACAGCGATTCGCAATCCGTAACGCACGCGTTCCGACGTTATCGGCAACAGCGTATCCCGATCGACGACACAGATCAGATCCGGCACAGTCGCGCAACATTTTCCGTCGATATGCGCGATTAGGTATTCGTTTTGCACCTTGATCGTCATTTCGTGCTGATCGTTAAAACTTGCGACCACAATCTCACCGATGTCGTAGCCGCCGACCATCTCCCGGCTGACGTCCACGACTTTACCTTCGAACAGGTTGACGGCAGCGCCATAGCCGGCCTCAACAAGCAGAGGACTAGCGGACTGCAATAAATCATCGACGCTGTTCGATTGGCGAACGACTTTGCCCAGGCGTATCGCTAGGCTGACAGTATGATGGATGGCGAACTGCCTGACGTCGGCACCACTCATGATGTGATCGGCCGACATGCAATGCCCGCCCATTGCGAGGCCGACCTGTCGCACGATGCGTTCCGCGGTAATCGAGTCATGCGCCGTCAGTACGACGCCGTTACCGAACTCGTCGACCGCCGACATTGGAGTCGCCGAGATACCGTAGATGCTGAATGTCATCATTTGCGTCTCGGGGTATGCGCGCCCCATGCCATCTGCGTCGACGACCGGGATTTCCATGTGTAAAGCGGTTAATAGTGGCACCAGGCCGTTGCCACCGCCAATTTCCGCGGCAATCAGTGCATCTGCTTTAACGTCGGCGTAATCCTCTAACAGGCGAACCGCATGCACACCCTCGACGCCGTTCGGCAGCTTCTCGGAGCCGATCATCGGTGCTCCAACGCCGCCCAGTGAAATGACCGTGGCCGTGTCATCGAGATCTGCCGGCGAGACAAGCGGAACAGATCCCGATTCGGCAATCGCATTGTTTAACGCCAGTTTGTAGATATACGGGTCGCCACCGCCGCCCGTGCTCAGGAATGCCGTGCCCAGTGCAAGATCGTCGACGTTTTCGAGTGAAATTTTCATCGGTGCAATCAGCGGACGAGCTGTAAATCTCCTACCGCCTTTGCAGTAAGACGAACGGTGTCTTCCGCCATATATGCCAGGCTTGTTTCGTCGACATTGAGAATTCTTACGGACTCCCGGACCGCACCCATCGACACCGCTTTTTCGCAGGCCTGCCTCTTCACGCGTGCGTGAGCGTCGCCACGATCTTCCTGTGAACGTGAGTAAAGCAACTCCGCCTCGCCACCGACCTGTGCCAATGCTGCACCTACCGCGTTGGCAATAGCGCCGTTCGGCGGCCTGATAATCTCGGTTACCCCTGGTATGTCATCGGGTACCAGAAATGCGCCTCCTCCGACGGCGATCACGGGCAACGGGTCTGCGCTCGTCTTGACTTGGTCGATGGCGTCGGCAAGCATCAATTTCACCGTGGCTAGTGCCGTTTT
>JADFLJ010000255.1 GCA_022564475.1 Pseudomonadota bacterium | reverse complement strand
AGTGGATCTGAGCGACAAGGCATTTTTTGGGACGGCAGATTGGTGACCAGCGAGCTTATTTAGCCTATTTGGGGTTAGGGGCGAAAAAGTGCCGTTTTTGGCGAAAACGCTACCCCAGTTGCTACCCCAAACCAAAACGGGCTCGTAATGAGCCCATATCTTGTTGATTTATTTGGTGCCGACACCAAGAGTCGAACTCGGGACCTACTGATTACAAATCAGTTGCTCTACCAACTGAGCTATGTCGGCTTTGGGGGGCGAATTATTCGCATTTTGGCCCTCCATGGCAAGGGCGAATAGCACTTATCTAGCGAGATTGTGGGCAGGTGGCGGCTTCTCGCAACAGGACTTTTTCCTCGCCGTAGCGCTCGATGATGTCACCCGCACCCTTGCCGGGTGACAGACCAATATCCACGAAGTACACCCGGCCATCACGAAGGAACGGCGAAATATCGGCCTCAAAGCCGAGTGACTCTGCCTGCAGTTCTGTTTTCTCCGCGCCACTGAAATTACTAAACAGGCCCAGCATGATCTTCAGGCCATCATCCTCGGACTCAATAGGGTAAGCCTCAGGAATGCCCCCCTCCTCGAGAACCTTAAGCATGCGATTGCTTTCCTGCTTGCCTGGAATGTTCCGGATCTGCACCCAGTGCCCGATAAGAACTTGTGCGGTCGCCGTTCTCTTGACCGCTCGCATGCCCTCGCCGACATAACGCGTTTCAGCGGAATCCGCGTCATTCTCCTCGCTGAACGGGCCGACCGTCACACAAGTGCGACCGACGACCGCGACAAGATCCGATGGCTCGCCCGATCCGAGTATTGCGCCAACGCTTTCAATAACCTCAGGCTTCGGCCTTTGCGCGACCGACAGCGGCGGGCCCAGTTCGCTCTCGTCGATTATTTCAACGCCGGGTTGGCTGGTCTCGTCTGAAAACATTCCCCACACGAAATACAGAATATTCGCGAGTATCAGGGCGAGCAGAATGTTTTTCATCGACGTTGTTCCAGCATCTGCATGAGTCCGTGCAGGACCAGGTTTGGCCGGTGCAACGGAGAATCTTCGAGCGCCGTAAGAATGCGCGAGGCATCTCCCCCGGTCAAGACCAGGCTTGCGTCGTAAGCGTTTGATCGCAAAGTTCTAATTGCCCGCTCGACGGCACCTGTAACGGCCATTAGCGCTCCGCTGCCGATCGCCGTGCGGGTATTGCGGCCAAACATGTCAAGACCTGCATACGCCCCGGCTGCCCCGGGCTTTGTCGGCGGCAAGTCACTCGTGTGCTCTGTTAATGATTTCGCCATCAACACCACGCCGGGCAGGATTTGCCCGCCGAGATGGCAACCATCGTCGTCGATCGCATCGATGGTTACGGCCGTCCCTGCATCGACGATCAAACAGGCCGATTGCAACTCCGCCCACGCACCGATCATCGCCACCCATCGATCGACACCGAGTCGACGCGGGTTTTTATAACTGTTGCTGACGCCGTGCGCATTGCGTGCCGATTTCGCAAATCGCAGCTCGCAGCCGCAGTGCGCCCCGATAACACCGGCAAGACGTGTCCCAAACGTGGTCCCGGCCACATTGCTTACGAGCGCTGCATCAATCTTCCGTGGCAACCGACTTGTCAGTACGCCGATACCGTTCTCACGAATTTTTTCCTGCGTGATGCTGCCCGTGCGATGTATCTCACCGTCCTCGGCTATGCCCCACTTAAGGCGCGTGTTGCCCACGTCGAGGAGTAGCGCCGTCATTGCTCAGCTACGGCAGCAGCGACTTGCCTGATCGTACCCGCGTGAATCTCGCGCCGACCTGACTCCGTGTCGACTAACAACGCGCCATCATCCGCAATACCTGCAGCCGCTCCCTCGACAATACTATCGGGCGTATCGACGACGACGGTCTTGCCCGCCAGCCAATCGTAGACTGGAAATCGTTCGGCATATTGCGCAAAGCCGTTTGCTGCAAACGTTCTACACGCCGAGATCAGCGACTCGATCACAAGCTCTGACAGTCTTGCCAGCGACGGCGGCTCGGACATGACGGCGCTTAAGCAGGTCGCGGACAGCGCCCAGGCAGCGTCCTTGTCTTTGCTCAAATCGGGG
>JADFLJ010000081.1 GCA_022564475.1 Pseudomonadota bacterium | reverse complement strand
AGCGGCCTGGGAATCGTTTTTCATGCGGGGCCGAGATGGCCATCGCTTTAAGAAACTGCGCTCGATATTCCTAGTGCATTCATTCAGAACGGTTGAATAAGAATGATGAGTTTGCGTGGAAAAATCGAATTCGCTGAGCTAACCGATACTGGTCGAGTTCGTGAGCACAACGAAGACGCGATCGGCTCCGACGGTGACATCGGCCTCATGGTGCTTGCTGACGGGATGGGTGGTTACAACGCCGGTGAAGTCGCGAGCGGTATCGCCGTACAGATTGTCAGCGAACTGGCAACAGAGGCCGCCGCGCGGGAAGACCGCGATGAGATCGACCCTCACAGCGGGCTCATGCGGCAATCCATAATTCTTCGCGACGCCGTTTATCGCGCCAACAAAATCATCTATCAAACCGCTCAAAGTCAGACGCATTGCGAAGGCATGGGAACGACGATCGTCGCCTGCATGTTCTATGACAACAAGGTTTCAATCGCACATGTCGGTGATTCGCGCGCGTACCGCCTGAGAGACGGTCAGTTTGAGCAAGTCACACTGGATCACTCACTTTTGCAAGAACTCGTCGACCGTGGTTTCTACTCGGCGGAAGAGGCCCAACGCTCAACAAACCGGAACTATGTGACCCGCGCGCTTGGCGTTGAACCGACCGTTGAAGTCGAAGTTCACGAGCACGAAGTACTGCCCGGAGACTTCTATTTGTTGTGCTCAGACGGTCTCCCCGACATGGTCGAAGATGAGGATATTCACTTAACTATCAGTACGTTTAATGCTAGTCTTGACGTCGTTAGTCAGCAGCTGGTGGAGCTGGCAAACAACCACGGCGGGCGCGATAACGTGTCAGTTATGTTGGCTCAGGTACTGGATTCCTTCGCTGCGAAACAGAGCCTGTTCAAGAGAATTGCTGGCTTGTTCCGCTAAATCTGAATAACAGAAATACGAATGGTTGGGGAAACATGGCACGACTAATCTTGAGCTTGGACAATCAAGTCCTGGCCGAATACAACATGAGCAAGGAGCGTTATACGATCGGACGCCTCCCTGACAATGATGTGCGTATTGACAACCCCGCCGTCAGTGGTCACCACTCCCTGATTATCAACATACTTAACGATTCGTTTCTCGAAGATCTGAACAGCACCAATGGCACTTACGTCAATGGCAAGCTGATTAAGAAACATGCGTTGCAACATGGCGACGTCATCACGATTGGTCATCACCAATTACGATTCTCCGATCATCATGCGTTCGAAACAGAGCAAGACGAGTTCGAGAAAACCATGGTTATTCCAGCGGGCCAGCAAAATGCTGACCAACTGGCGAGAGCCGAGAGGGCGGCTGATGAAGCAGCCAAGGCAAGCTCGCCGCCGACCGTTGATGACGATGCCGGCGTCAAACTTGATGATGACGAGGCTGCAGCGCTCAGCGACTCTTCAACGCCGAAACGCTCCCCCGTTTCTCATACAGCAACCGCAACCGGTATCGATGCGAGCAATGCACCAAGCGCTCTGCCAATGGCGAAGCTACAGGTATTGAGTGGCGCATTTGCCGGCCGGGAACTCGAACTGACCAAGGCGCTGACTACCTTGGGTCGTCCGGGTGTTCAGGTCGCAGCGATCACACGGCGTGCCGAAGGCTATTACATCGTCCACGTTGAGTCCGGCGAGGAAAACGACTATCCGTTGGTTAACGGCAAGCCAATCGGCAATAAGGCGCGGAAATTGACCGACAATGATGTCGTACAGCTGGCCGGTGTGAAGATGGGCTTTTTCATGTCCTAAATAACCAGCTCGCTCGCCTCGCGGTTCATAACACCACAAATCAACTCATAGGGAATCGCATTGGCCCACGGCGCGAGTTCCTCGATGGCCAGTCCATTACCCCACAAGATTGCGATATCGCCGACCTGGTCGTTCGCATCGAGTCCAAGATCAACCGCGATCATGTCCATGGAGACATTGCCGATCAGTGGCACTCTGCGCCCATTAAGTAACACCGGCGTTCCGTCACGAAAATGACGCGAATAGCCGTCACCGTAGCCTGCTGAAATAATTCCCAGTGTTGTGTCAGTCTCGTTCGTGTAGCGCCCCTGGTAGCCAACGCGTGCGCCCGCAAGCAGAGGTTTTGTCGCGATCAAACGTGCCTCGAATTGCATTACGGGTTGCAGGTCGAGATCGGCCGCACTGCGATCAGCGTACGGCGACACGCCAAATAATGCGAGGCCTGTCCGGACCCAGTGGTCGCCTGAAAAACCGAAGTGCTCATGCGCATTGGCCATGCCTGGCCAAGCCAGCGTCGCCGGTGAATTGGCGATACTGACAGCACCGCCAAATCCGCGGATGACAGATGCAAAACGGTCTAGCTGCCCTTGCGTGAGCTCATTGCCGACTTCGTCGGCCGTAGCGAGATGCGTCATCAAGCGCAGCTCGGCAACCGAGCTCATGTTGCCGAGCATCGACAGAACTTCCGCTGCCTCGTTCGGGTGAAATCCAAGACGATTCATTCCGGTATCGATCTTAAGCCACACAGTCGCCGCAGCGCCGTCACATGCCTTGAGCATTTCGAGTTGTTCGTGACAGTGCACGACGACTTCAAAGCCCTGCTCCGTGGATTGGTGCAAGTCCTCTTCCGAGCACACACCTGCCAGCAATACGATCGGTTTTTCGACACCAGCCTCGCGTAATTCCAGCGCCTCCTGCAGTCGGGCAACCGCAAAGGAATCCACGTTCGAGAGGTATTTGGCAACGGCGATCTTGCCATGCCCATATGCATTGGCCTTGATGACCGCCATGACTTTCGCACCGGGAACGGCACGATGAATAACACCTAGATTGTGTTCAAGAGCCCCGAGCCGAATCAGTGCCCGTGCTCCGAAGCTCACTGATACGGCTCCTCGCCGTAAGTATCGGGTACCCAGTTCTCGAACTTCGTATAACGACCGACAAACGTCAGCAGAAACTCACCAATTGGACCGTTGCGTTGTTTGGCGATCGTTATATCGGCGATGCCCTTGCGCGGAGTGTCCTTGTTATAAACCTCTTCGCGGTGGATGAAGATGATCAGATCAGCATCCTGCTCGATGGCACCCGATTCCCTTAAATCGGACATGACCGGGCGTTTGTCTGTGCGTTGCTCGACGCTTCGATTGAGCTGCGACAATGCGATCACCGGTACGTTGAGTTCTTTGGCTAATGCTTTTAAGGATCGTGATATTTCTGAAATCTCAGTTGCCCGGTTTTCCTTGTTGCCCGGTACCTGCATGAGTTGCAGGTAATCAATCACGATCAGCCCGAGACCGTGCTCACGATGCAGCCGGCGCGCACGCGCGCGGATTTCGGTTGGCGAGAGACCCGCCGAATCATCGATAAACAAAGGGGCGTCAGACATGAGCTGGACGGCGGTATTAATGCGCGACCAGTCTTCATCCGGGAACCGACCTGTTCGTAGATGCGTTTGATCAACGCGGCCCAGCGATGAAATCATACGAAATGCGAGTTGTTGCGATGGCATTTCCATCGAGAACACGGCCGTGGGCACTTTGCCGCCGATCGCAGCGTTCTCGACAATGTTCAACGCTAATGTGGTCTTACCCATCGAGGGCCGACCCGCGATGATAATGAGCTCACCGCCCTGCAGGCCCGCTGTGAGTTTGTCGAATTCCTTGTAACCCGTCGAGATGCCTGTGATATCCCCGTCGGATTGGTGCAGCAGATCAATGCGATCGACGGCCTCAGGAAGAATTTGCTTAAGTGAGCGAAAACCCGAGCCAATACGCGCGCCCTTCTCCGCAATCTCGAATACGAGGCGCTCCGCCTCGTCAACCAAAGCTGTTGCAGTACGCCCGTCGCTGCCGAACGCGCTACCCGCGATTTCGTTGCCTGCATTGATCAGCGATCGCAACATTGATCGTTCGCGAACGATCTTCGCGTAGGCACGGGCGTTCGCCGCCCCGGGGGTTTCATTGGCAAGCGCCGCCAGGTACTCAAGACCACCTGCTTTGTCCAGCTCACTGCGCCGGTCCAGATACTCGGATATCGTGACGGCATCGCAGGGATCGCCTGCTTCTACAAGCTCTGCGATGGCCGTAAATATCAGGCGATGGTCGTTGCGGTAAAAATCTTCTGCCGTGACGACATCGGCGATCTTGTCCCAGGCTGCTTTGTTGAGCATCAAGCCGCCGATCAAAGACTGTTCGGCTTCTACAGAGTTGGGTGGCACCTTGACGCGCTGCTCGATAGCGCCGGTGTCCATCCCTTCCCCAAGTGCTCGAACCATCAGTATCCCCAGACCGGTTTTATTGCCCGCCTAAACCGTACCACATTGCCACAGGCGTGAGCCTGAATTAGTCCGCCGCAACGACCTTAACGGTCACCTCGGCGTTCACTTCCGGATGCAGATGCACACCGATCTGGAATTCACCCAGCTCATGGATCGGTCCATCCGGCATGCGGACTTCGCTGCGCTGCACTTCAACCTGCACTGCTGCAAATGCTTCTGTTATATCGATTGGGCCTACAGAGCCAAACAGTTTGTCTTCGCTGCCGGCATTTGCCGAAATAACAAGCTCCATGCCGTTGAGAACATCGGCGCGTTTTTTCGCGTTTCCCAGATCTTCGGTTGCGTTCTTTTCCAACTCTGCACGCCGCGCGTCGATCGCCTTGACGTTCTCCGGCGTCGCCAGCGCTGCCTTACCCTGCGGCAACAGGAAATTGCGGCCAAAGCCGGCCTTGACCTTGACGAGGTCGCCGATGACGCCGAGATTTTCTACGTTTTCCAATAAAATAACGTTCATTGTTTAACCCTGCTTATGATTCAACTTACTGTTGCCCTGGGCCGACGCAACCGGAACCAGGTGTCGATGTAGCCAACAACAGCCAGCGCCATCAACAGAATAATGTTTAAAAACGGCATCAACACGTAAACGGCGATGACGCCAAATACGGGCAATTTTCCGGCGCCGTGCATCCAGTGCACGACTGCCAATCCTTGCAGCCAGAAAACCAGAAACAGAACAAACGCAATGTTCTGAATCAGGATCCCGTCGCTAAATACTGCCGCTATCGACGCAATAGCCATTACGCTGGCAATGACGCGACCAAAACTCAGATCGCTAAACCGTCCGCAATCGACTGTCTCACCAGGCAGTTCCCGGTAAAAAAGATAGCCGAGAATGCAATTAATGCTTTGCACTACCCAAATGCTGAGCGCGGCAATCGTCGTCATCTGGCTGGCGACGGCATCAATCTGCCCTTCGAGCAGTTCGGCCTGCTCCGTCATTCCAAGTTGCCTCGACACTTCGATAAACTCCAGCAGAATGACTCTCCAGAAGTCTGCCAGATCACCGGCAACCAGGTAAAACCCGATAATTGCTGAAACGGCGACAATGACCGAGACTTGCAATGTCAACGTCAGCGACCGTGTCGAGATCAACAGGACCGCGAGCAACATTGCCGGCAACCACATTATCGTTGCAGCTGACAGCACTGCGACCAATGGCGCTTGCTGAACCAGTCCTATCGCGGCCAGCAATCCCCCTGCAATAGCGGCATCAACCAGCGCTGCTTTCGGTCCCTTGCGAAGCACGAGCAGCACCATGATGACACCGCTCAGAAAACTCAGGTAGGCCAACGAAATTGTCGCCGCCAGCGCCAATGCCGAATTTAGCGGACGGGCAACCAGCCATGCGGCAACTGCCTGCAAGTTTTAGCCCTGCCGCCTAGTGGTGGTCGGTGTACGGCAATAACGCCAGGAACCGGGCGCGTTTGACCGCAGTGGCCAACTGACGCTGGTAATGCGCTTTGGTGCCAGTGATACGGCTCGGTACGATTTTTCCGGTCTCAGTGACGTAAGCCTTCAGCAGTGCAAGATCCTTGTAATCAATCTCGGTAATGCCTTCAGCTGTGAAACGACAGTATTTGCGTCTGCGTGAATATCTGCTCATCAATAATCTCCTCAGGCGCTCTTAGCTGCAGCTTCGTCAGCTGCTTCATCATCGCCACTGTCAGCGGCAGCATCTGCCACTGCAACTTCGTCTTTGCTTTCTTCTTCGCTGGTCTCAGCAGCAGGTGCCTCTTCAGCAGCAGGTGCTTCCTCGGCTGCAGCTTCCTCAGCTTTTTTCGACTCCGTAGCACGCATCGCAGCCTCGGCGGCGGCTTTCGCGTCGCGACGCTGTTGTGCTTCGCGCTCTTTCGCCTTCTCCTCGGCAACAGCCACAGCCATCGGCGAAGCCTCCGTAACCGCGTCGTCGCGTGACATTATGAGGTTGCGCAGCACGGCATCGTTAAATCGAAACGCGCTCTTAATCTCTTCGATCACATCCAAGTCACATTCAACGTTCAGCAGAATGTAATGGGCTTTGTGAATCTTGTTGATGGGATGGGCCAACTGACGTCGTCCCCAGTCTTCGGTGCGATGTACCGAACCGCCGGAAGCGGTGACCATGCCCTGATAGCGTTCTACCATTGCAGGTACTTGTTCGCTCTGGTCCGGGTGGACCAGAAACACAATTTCGTAGTGTCTCATTGTATCCCTTTTGGATGAGAATCCGACGGTTAGCTTGTCACAATTACAAGCTGCCTTACGGATTACAGCTACCCGGCATTCCGGTGTAGCAAGAGGTCAAGGGCCAAAGGCTTTCGCCGACCCTCCCCGAGCATTAGGACGGGGACGCGCATCCTAACCATCCATGGATGCATACGCAAGCAAAAGACATTGAATTTGGGGGATAAATTGCGCTGATGGTCAGCCGCGCTGGCGGCGAGCCTCGAACAGGCAAATTCCGGTCGCAACCGAGACGTTCAGGCTGGCGACCTCGCCCAGCATGGGCAGGCGGATAAACAGGTCGCAACGGCGCGCAATGCGTTTACTGACGCCGGTTTCCTCCCGTCCCATGACGAAAACAGCGGGGCCCGTCAAATCCTCCTCGTAGAGGTTTTTCTCAGCCTGATCGCTGGTCGCCACACGTTTCACGCCATAGTCTGCTAGCCAATCAAGCACCCTTCCCAGATTGGCAACCAGCGCGAACGGCAAATGCTCGGCCGCACCCGCGGCAACTTTGCTGACGGTTGGACTCAGACCCGCCGCACCGTGACGCGGCACGATGATCGCATCGACACCCGCCGCATCGGCCGTGCGCATGCAAGCACCGAGGTTGTGGGGGTCCTGAACGCCATCCAGCATCAACAGCAACGGCACTTCGCCCGCCGACAGCTTCTCTTCGATCATGGAGCGCAATCCGGCTTCATCCAGCACGGTCGTGCGGCGGATCTCGGCGACAATGCCCTGATGGCGCGCCTCGCCGCTCATCTGTTGCAGCCGCGCCCTGTTGGCTGATTGAATATCAATGCCCGCTTCCCTGGCCTTGACCAGCACTTCCTCAACACGCGGATTCGCACTGCGGTATTCAGCGAAAATTCGATTTACCTCGGCATTGCTACTGGTCAGCAATTGCTCAACTGCTCTCAAGCCCGTGACGTAGCGCGATTTGCTCATCGTCTTCTCACCTTCGACCGTCCTCCTCGTTTACTGCGCCGGGGCTGTTCATCCGGCGCCTCATGCGCCAGGTCAGCCAGCCGAAAATCGATTCGGCGTGTTTCCATGTCGACCCGTTGCACGCGCACACGCAAGGCTTCACCCAGCGCGAACGTTCGTCCTGTGCGCTCGCCGACCATTTGTTGCCGGCCAGCGTCGTAATGATAGTAGTCATTTGGCAGACTTGTAACATGCACGAGGCCGTCGACCATCAATTCCTTCAGTTGCACGAACAAACCAAAATTGGTGACGCCCGTGACAACCCCGTCGTAGACCTCGCCCTGGCGATCAACCATGTACTGGCACTTGAGCCAGGCCTCGACATCGCGTGTCGCTTCCTCTGCCCGACGTTCATGGGCCGACGTGATGGCGCCTAAGCGGATCATTGCTTGCCGATCGTAATCGTAGCGACCCGGTTTGCCGCCACGAATGATATGGCGAATGCCGCGATGCACGAGCAAGTCGGGATAACGTCGAATAGGTGACGTGAAATGGGCATACGAGTCCAGCGCCAGGCCAAAGTGACCAATATTGTCCGGTGTGTATTCGGCATGCGTCAGGCTTCTGAGCATCTGCATCGAAATCGCAGCGCTGTCCGGCCGGTCCTTCACCTTCTGCAGCAAGTTGTTGAACTGGCGTGGCTCGATGTGATCAGGATGCGGAACCTTGATACCCAGCGACACAAGATAGAGACGCAGTTCATCAAACCTGTCCGGGTCGGGTTTGGGATGCACACGGTACAGCGCCTGAATGCGATTCTTTTTGAGGAATTTCGCCGCCTCTACGTTTGCCGCGATCATGCATTCCTCGATCAGGCGGTGTGCATCATTTCGCGACTCAATACGAATGCGCTCGATTTCACCGTCCTTGTTCAATTCGAACTTGATCTGCGGCAGATCCAGCTCGAGGGCGCCGCGACGCCCGCGTGCTTTGGCAAAGGCTTTATAAAGCGCGTGCAAGTTCCGAACCGGGCCGTGAGTTGCCTTTGGAATCGCCTTGTCATTTCCGCTGAGAAAGCCGTTTACCTGGCTGTAGGTCAATCGCGCTTTCGAACGCATGACCGCCTCGACGAACGTGGCGCGTGTCACTTTGCCGTCCTGGCTCACGCGCATGTCACAGACCATGCAGAGCCGATCGACCTCGGGATTAAGCGAGCACAGCCCGTTCGATAGCGCTTCCGGCAACATCGGTACAACGCGATCCGGAAAATAAACCGACGTACCGCGGACTATTGCTTCCTTGTCCAGCGGCGACTTGACCTCTACGTAGTGCGCGACATCGGCAATCGCGACGAGTAACCGCCAACCTTTCCCGGAGGGCTCGCAAAACACGGCATCGTCGAAGTCTCGTGCGTCGGCGCCATCGATCGTAAGCAGGTCGACGTCGCGAAGGTCGACGCGCGCTTTTTTTGCTGCTGCAGGCACGCTGTCACCGATCTTCTCAACCTGCTCCCGCACGGGCTTTGGCCAGCCCGTGGGTATGCCGTGTGACTGGATCGCTATATCGGTCGCAATACCCTTTTGTTCAGGCGATCCGATGATCTGCACAATTCGGCCCGTCGGCTGTTCCATGTGCGTCGGGTAGTCGAGAATTTGTGCGACGACGATCTGCCCCGGTCGCGCACCTCCGGACTCGCCTTTGCCGATCAGAATGCGATGCGCAATTTTCGCGTTGTCCGGTATGACAACACCGATACCGCGTTCGCGTACAAATTTCCCCGCCACTTCACGAGTGCCGCGTTCCAATACGTCAACGAGCACACCCTCGGGTTTGCCGCGTCGATCCTCGCCGATGACCTTGACCGCGACCCTGTCTCCATGGAACAGGGACCGCATCTCACGGGCGGACAAATAAACGTCCGCCGAGCCGTCATCCGGTATCACGAAACCGAAACCGTCTTTGTGGCCGCTGACGCGACCTGTCGTGAGCTCGAGCTTTTGCGTCAGGCAGTACTCGTGACGGCGATTCTCGATGATCTGACCCGCGCGAAGCATGCCCGTCAGCGTCTCCACGAGCAGCGCGCGCATGCGCTGACCCCTTAGCGAAAACCCGGACATGATGGCCTCAGTTTTTAAAGGCTTGCCAGCATCTTCCAGAAACTCGATGAGCTTGTTTCGACTCGGAATGGGGTGTTTGTAATTCTTTTTTGGCACGTGCCAGTACTCCGGAGAGGTCTGCCGTTGACAGGGTACATACGCTTTGATTAAAGTGCGCATCGCGTTGTAATTTCGATTCGTCGCAATTGTACGCAGGTTTGGCGGTAAGATAGAAAATCTGATTGGCCAGTGTTATGCCCAGGTGGCGGAATTGGTAGA
>JADFLJ010000254.1 GCA_022564475.1 Pseudomonadota bacterium | reverse complement strand
ATTGATAACCCAGCCGATTTCCCTGCTGCGCGCCGCAATATCTTCGATATGGACAAATCCGGGGTCCTGGCTGACGCTCGATTCACCATAGAGGCCAAAGCGTGGGATGCCATACCTGAGTTGAGTCTTCTCCATCAACAGGGGTGCTCTTCGAACAGCAAGATCCTATCGTATCTTTCTGACGTAAAAGTACAAGCCGGAGTGTGCTTTGTGTATTCATTTTTCGCCCGTTTGGAAGCAGAATCCGGAGGTTGCGAGGCGAAAGAATGAAAACATTGAAAACACAGGTTGCGATTATTGGCGCGGGGCCTTCCGGTTTGTTGCTGGGGCAGTTACTCGCCAGGCAGGGTATTAGCAATATAATTCTCGAACGAGTGACAGGGGACTACGTACTTGGACGAATCCGGGCCGGCATTCTTGAGCAGGGCTTTGTTGATCTCGTGCGCGAGGCTGGCGTCGGCGACCGCATGGATAAAGAAGGAGAAGTCCACGGCGGATTCGAGATCGCGGTGAATGGCCGAAGCATACGCATCGATATGGCGAAATTGACGGGTGGTGACACGGTTGTTTGTTACGGCCAGACTGAAATCACGAAAGACCTGATGGATGCGCGCAAGGCTGCTGAGCTGGTGACCTGTTACGAGGCAGCCGACGTCAAGCTGAATGACGTCACATCTGACAAGCCCACTGTTACATTCGAACACGGTGGCGAGACCTGCCAGCTGGAGTGCGACTATATCGCCGGTTGCGACGGCTTCCACGGTGTATCCAGACAGACGATCCCGGCCGAACTACGAACTGAACATGAAACTATTTACCCGTTCGGCTGGATGGGGCTACTCAGTGAGACACCACCCGTAAGCAAAGAGTTGATCTACAGTAAACATGAGAGAGGATTTGCACTTGCCAGTCGACGTTCGGCGACCCGTTCCCGTAATTATATCCAGGTATCTCTGGACGATACGGTCGACGACTGGCCGGACGACAGGTTTTGGGAGGAATTCAAAAGGCGACTGCCAACGAAAGCGGCTGAATCGCTGGTAACCGGGCCAAGCATCGAAAAAAGCATTGCACCCCTGCGTTCATTTATTTGTGAGCCGATGCAATACGGGAATATGTTTCTTGTTGGTGATGCTGCCCATATCGTGCCGCCTACCGGGGCAAAGGGCCTGAATCTGGCAGCGTCTGATGTATCCACTCTCTACAAAGTCTTGCTGCGTGTCTATCAGGAGGGCGATAAGAAATGTATAGAGCAATACTCGGAGATCGCATTGCGCCGTGTATGGCACGGTGAACGCTTCTCATGGTGGATGACAAACATGTTGCACAACTTCGGCGATATGACTTCACACGGCATGGACGGCCTGACATTCGGACGTTTTATGGAATCCGAATTGAATTACTACCTTGCATCAGAAGCCGGCCAGAGAGTGATTGCTGAACAATATGTTGGTTTGCCATACGAAGATCTGACGACCTGAAACATTTTGTCAGGAGCTGAACTCGGGAACGTATTTCTCATGCCAGCTTGCGTCCGAGCCACCGCCGCGCCGGTCGATGATCACATCCAGCACGTAGGCCCGCCCGCTGTTCTCTGCAGCGACCGCTCGCTTGAGGGCAGCTGCCAGATCTGATGGATTGTCGACTCTTTCACCTTCCAGTCCATACGCGCGTGCGATACCAACATGATCTATCTGCGGATCGTCCAGGCTGATGCCAATGTACTTGCCGGTTGCGACGGCCCTCCCTTTCTGGCCGGCAAGCGCCCAGCGATTCGCCTGGTAGCCCAGGTTATTGAAAATCACGATGATCAAAGGTACCTCGAATCGTTTCGCCGTCCACAATGCCTGCACCGCGAACTGAAAACCGCCGTCGCCAACGAGCGCAACGACCTGCGTGTCGGGCGCGCCCAGTTTGGTGCCAATGGCGGCACCCACGCCCCAACCGAGGCTGCCACCGGAGGAAATCAGATGCCGCCGGCCCCCACCTGCTTGATCGAACCTAACGTAGTCCCAGATTGCAGCATCCGACGTAACACCTTCGGTGACGACGATCGCGTTCGACGCGATCGCGCTGTCGATTTCCGCGGCCAGGCGTTCCGGTGCAATCGGGTCTGAATCCCAGACTCG
>JADFLJ010000253.1 GCA_022564475.1 Pseudomonadota bacterium | reverse complement strand
ATATCTGTCGGTGTACTTCGCGTGCACGCTTGCGATGGGCGGTGTGGATCTGTTCGAAGCTTCCCTGGGGCCCATTGCGCCCAAGGCAGCTGCTTTGTCCGCTGTCATGCTGCTATCGCTTATTGCGATGGGTTTATACCAGTTTCACCAGCGGGCCTACTTCCACGAGATCATCGTGCGAATAGTAGTCGGTGTTGCTATGGGTTCGGTCGTGCTCGCCGCCAGCTACTATTTCTTTCCCCTGATCAACCTGGAGCCGAGAGTCGCGGCGCTTGCCGTGCTTATCGCGTTATCGCTGTTATTTTTGTTGCGTTTCGCATTTGTTCGTCATGTTGATGAGAACATTTTCAGGCGGCGGACACTGGTTTTCGGAGCCGGCGCACGATCAGCGGCTATTTTCGATCTCAAGCGGCGTGCTGATCGGCGCGGTTTTCACATCGTTGGCACGATTCCGGCACCGGGCGATACCCTGAGGCAGGACCGGGCTGATCTGTTAAAAGCCGGCGTATCGATATGCGACGTTGCCGAGGAGATGGAGGCGGACGAAATCGTCATCGCCATGGACGACCGTCGCGGCAATCTGCCAATCCGGGAATTACTCGATTGCAAATTGCGCGGCATCAACGTCATTGACCTGCTTGAATTCCTGGAGCGAGAGACCGGAAAAATCGAGGTTGATTTAGTTAGCCCGGGCTGGCTCACGTTTTCCCCGGGCTTTCGGCAGACGCGACTGCGTCGATTCCTGAAGCGCGTAATGGATATTATTGTTGGCACAGCGGCATTGATCGTCTTCTGGCCATTCATGTTAGTCATCGTCGTCGCCATCAAACTCGAAGACGGGTTGGATGCGCCTGTGATATATCGCCAGCGGCGAGTAGGGTCCCGGGGGCGCGAATTCGATGTGCTCAAGTTCCGTAGCATGGGTCTGGATGCCGAGGCGGATGGCAAGGCTGTTTGGGCCCAGGAAGATGACCCTCGGGTAACCAGGGTAGGCGCCATCCTGCGAAAGTTCCGGCTGGATGAATTGCCGCAAATCTGCAACGTTCTTTCCGGCCAGATGAGCATAGTGGGTCCACGCCCGGAGCGGCCTGAATTCGTGGCGGGGCTGTCCGAGGAAGTTCCCTATTACTCCGAACGCCATACAGTGAAGCCCGGCGTGACGGGCTGGGCGCAATTGAAGCATTCCTACGGCGCGTCCAAAGAGGATGCCATTGAGAAACTTCGCTACGACCTGTACTACGTCAAGAACCACAGCCTGCTTCTGGACCTGATCATTTTGCTGCAAACGGTCGAGGTAATTCTCTGGCGAAAAGGCGCGCGCTAGCGTACGCGGATGACTGCAACGGGAATCGTATTCGGTGCGCTGGGCTATTCTCTGGCCGCGGCCGCATTTCTGTTGCTTGCACTGCTGTTGGTATCGAATTTCCGCCAGCGTCTTCGAGGCCTGTCGCTGGCGGTCGCCGCGCTGACTACGGCCGTTTGGGCCGCTGCATACGTGGCAGGTTCGACCTGGTTCCAGCTTGCGCCATTTCATGTTTTTATCCTTGAGTTTTTCCACGATGCTGCCTGGCTGATTTTTTTATGCGGTCTTATGAGTGGTGCCATTGGCGGTCCGCAATTCAAATACCTGCGTTATGCGGGTGTATTCGTCGTGGCGAGCATCCTGATCGTTGGCAGCGGCTTCGAAATCGCGTTTCAAAATGGATACGCAGTCGTTGGCGCAAGCCGGTTTCTGGTGATGGGCTCATTGTTAACGGCGTTGGCCGGATTGATCAGCATCGAGCAAATCTACCGCAATGCGCGCAAGTCGCAGCGCAGAGGGCTGCGGTACCTCTGCCTCGGCCTCGGCGCCATGTTCGCGTACGACCTGTTCCTGTACTCGAACGCGATACTGGTCGGTGAAATTAGCGCGCTCTTCTGGAGCGCACGTGGCTATGTCGTTGCCTTGTGCATGCCGCTTATCGCCCTGGCTGTCGGACGCTCGCCAGCCTGGTCAACAGGCGTTTTTGTGTCGCGGCAGATTGTTTTTTATTCCGCCACTGTATTCGGGGCCGGAATCTACCTGACGTTTATCGGTTTTGCCGGCTTCTACATCAGAACCTACAGCACCGAGTGGGGCCCGTTGGCGCAGGTCGTATTCTTTA
>JADFLJ010000080.1 GCA_022564475.1 Pseudomonadota bacterium | reverse complement strand
GTATCCCTGCGCTACCCATTAACGGCTAGACCCGGTATTGGATACCGATTACATCTGCCTGAATAGTTGCCAGCGTATCGAGTGCTCCCTGATAGTCATCCCGAACGAATTTCTCGAGTCCGACGCCAAAGGGGCTGACGGGGTGGTCGGTCGGAAAATCGGCCATGAATGCCGTTATCGCTGCCGAATCCCCAAACAATCGAAAAATACTGAGCGCATTGCTACCCGCAAGCGGATCGTCGCTGATGCGGGCATCTTCGGCAGCCCAGGCGACGGCTTCATCGAGTCTGCCCAGTTTTTGCAGGTGCTGGGACAGTCGACGGACCGGCAGTTCCCAACCGGGGAAATACTCAATTGCTCTCATGAGCAAATCCGTCGACGCTTCGTTCTCGCCTTTTAGTGCGTACAGGTCAGACAAATTGACTAATGGAGTACGGCTGCGGGGGTCTACCTCAAGCGCTTGCGTGAGCATTTCAATAGCGCCGACGACGTCGCCTTCGTCCTGACGCAACAGGCTGAACCAGGTGTACGCGTTTGCAAGGTTTTCGTTCAGCTCCAGGGCCCTGCGGAAGTTGTCAGCCGCACGAATATTGCCTGCCCCTGTACGAGTGCGTTGCCATTGACTCGTTTCGATGAATCCTCTTACCGCGTATGCGTTAGCGTTGTCAGGATCCAGGCGCAGCGCATTGTCGAGAGCCGCGCCCGCCAACCGTCTTGCCTCATCGGAGTTGATAGCCTGATGATTGGTGTAGAGAACCATGATCGTTTCTGCGAGCGCGGAGTACGCTCTCGCGTAGTCAGGATCGAGTTTGACGGCTTGTTCGAATTGCTCGCGTGCTTTTAATACGGTGTCGAACCTGCGTTGACTAAGATTTACCTGGCCCACCACAAAAAGTCTGTAGGCCTCGTCATTTTCCGTGGGGACCGCTGCGAGGCGCTGTTCGTCAGCAGGCGTAAGCGCAGCACCTAAGGATGAAGTGATTTGCGATGAGATTTCGGTTTGCAATTCGAAGATGTCTTGTAGCGAGGCATCCTTGTTGTAGGTTTCAGCCCAGATTTGTTTGTCGGCTCGTACGTCAATTAGTGACACCGATACGAGAATTTTGTTTCCTGACCGCTGCACGGCACCCTGCACGATAGTCGCGACGCCGAGTTCTTCGCCAATGACCGATACGTTTTTTGTCGTATTGCGGTATTCGTTAGCGGAGGTACGCGAAATGACATGGAGTGACTCGATTCCGGCAAGCCGGTTGAGGAGATCCTCCTGGATGCCGTCGGCGAAGTAGCCGTTCTCCGGATCGGTGCTGCGATTCTCAAAGGGCAGGACGGCAATTGACAGGTCGTTAATATCGGAATCCAGTGGGGCGTTCGCGTTGCGAAGACCTGACATGTTGAACGAGATCGAAACAACAAGGGCAACAACCAGCAAACCAATCAATAGGAAATTTGCCGAGTTTCGCGCCGGCGGCTTGTAGCGCTTTCGGTCGAGGTCCTTTTCCAGTCTTACGCCATCCGGTGTGATCTCGAATACCCAGGCGATCAACAGCGAGATGACAAAGCCGCCGAAGATAAGCAGCACATAAATCTTGAATACGTACTACGGTGCACCGAAGGTCGGCAGAAGGACTGAACCTGATTCGATCAGAATCCAGGCAACGAGCGCATACGTTGCGGCGTTTGAGTTCATCCAGGAATGAGGACGTGGGGCGATTATGGCGGGAATCCTTGCAGAGTGCAGCCTGTCGTCAATACGGATTCTCTATACACGTGATCAAGGCTGGTGCTGCTTGACCGGGGGAGAGTGATGACCGCACGCAAAGCGTCTGCGCCACATATTACGAAGATATTCCTGCGGCGGTGATAACATGACGTCCATGTCGACCTGGGGGCCTATCATTGCTGTTGTTCTCGCGCTGATCGCGGTTGTGTCTGTGGCCGTCATCGCCTGGGAACTGTCCTCCGACGAGTTTCACAAGAGCTTCGAAGAGAAGGACCCGACAGAGCCGGATCCTCCCGCCTAGTTCTTACGTCGCCGCGGCTGTTCGCGGCCTCGTGATTGCTGGTTTGCGCTGCGTTGTTCGCGGCGTTCATGATTTTGAGACGCTCTCTGCGGTTCACGTCGCGGCTCACTACGCGGTTCACGTCGCGCTTCACTATGCGATTCTCTTCGCGGCTCGTTTCGCGCCACGTGCCTTGCTTCATTCCGCGGTTCGCTGCGCGTCGCTTGCCTGGTCTGGTGCCGCGGTTCATTTCGAGCCACGTATCTCGTCTCATGCCTGGGCACACTGCGGCTTTGTGTCTGGCGACGGGCTGTGTGCTGGTTAGCGGTTGCGACGGCGCGGAAAGTCGAAGTGTGCGACCGGGTAGTCGTCACTGCATGTTGCACGTTTCGATTTGTGTACTGCCTGTTCCTCGTTACGCGTTGGTCCGAGTGGCGCAGGTGACGGTTGCGACTGGAACGCCAATAGTCGCCACGCGAATGCCAGTTCGACGCACGGTAGTGGTTACCGCCGCGGTAGATCGTGTTGTGCGTGTAGATGGAAGGCTGTCGGTACCACCAGCGAGTACGATAGTGGTGACCGTAATAGGGATGTCCATAATAGCTATGGTGATAGACGTGCAAGCTGTCCGATGCCCAGGCGATCGTGAACGCCGTCGTTACGCCCCAAAAGAATCCGCTATGGAACGCGTAGGTATCCGCATAAGGGTAGTAATACACCGGGCGCGGGCGTTCGTAATAGAAATAAACCGGCCGCGGTTGATAAACGACAACGCTTTCAGGCTCGTAATAGGGAACGTAAATGATGTCGTCGTTCAGCGGCGTGATTTCAATGACACCCTCGTCACGTGATACCTGCTGGTAGTCGTCGCTGCGAAGATTTCCGGCCGCGTAGGCGGTGTTTCGAAATGCCTCCACGGCATTCACAACATCGGTTTGCTGTGCGACAACGGCTTCACCAAGCCGCCAGGTCCAGTCCAGGTCCTCATTGAGAAGCTCGACAATCTCGGGATAGTTCAGGAGCGCCACGATCGCATCATCCCAATCGGCATCGGGTTCCAGACCGGGATTCGATTCCAGCTCTTCCAGGAAGCGTGATGCCTGAACGACTTGTAGCGGATAAGTGGCCGCCGGCAATACAATAGCCAGCAGGTCGTCAGGATACAAAGCCACGGGTCCAACGAGATCCTGTAATTCCTGACGTGTCAGCAGCGGGATGCCTTCATTGCCGGTCCCTGCGGCGCTTGTCGGGTCTTGGTATGTGCCTATGACATTGCCGCCGTCATCGACCGGGACCTGCGCCAGGGCAGGGCTAGCCGTCAGGACCATGGCCATCAGGCCTGGCCCGAATACCGTAAATTTCTGCCCTGTGTTCATCGTCTCTAACTCCTCTGCCGCGGCCAAATGGCCGATGGATCAATGGATCCTGGATAGAAGCTTAGCGCCGGCTGGCTGAACCGGCGCTTAACCAGCCCTTATTCGTCATCTCCGCCGTGCCAGGCAATGAATTTCCAGCCGTCGTCGGTGCGGACCAGCACATCGGTGTAGCGCCCATTGCTGACTTCGACCTTGCCGTCCTTGTCCTCGTTCGCGCTGGTGTATAGGTAATGTGCGATGGCTACGTCGTCATGAACGACAATCGATAATGGATATAGCTCGTGAGCAAGCATGTCACCTTGCTTGTGGTTAAACCGATCCCACATGATTGTGGATTCCTTGCTGCGCGGTGCAGGCGAATTCTTGCCCCAGCCCATGAAATTATCTGTCAACACGCGCTCGAGACGTCTCTTGTCGTTTGATTCGTCCGCATCCCACTCTGCTTCGACTGCTGACCAGACATCGGCAGCATCGTCGCTGGCGTCCTGTGCCTGCACAATGCCGAGCGTGAACAGGCCGACTCCAAGTAACGCAATCCTGAGCTTCGTATTGTTTTTCATTGCTCGTTCCTCGATCCGTTTTACGAAAAGTGCTGCGAGTTTAATCTTTATGCTGATCAGGCAGCAAGACGGCCTCAAGAGCGAAATTCATCGAAATATCTGAATCGAAATCGTCCCGACATGCATCTACGGGGCGTGTAGACAAAATTTGGGGCGCAGCGCGCCTTCCATCAGGGGAAAAATACAATGAAACCAGCGTTTCGCTTAGGCTCGGTATTGCTTGCCGCGTGTGTCCTGACCGCTACAGCTCACGCAGATGAGGCTGATTGGGTCGCCAAAAGTAACGAATATTCCAGCCTGGTGTTGGAGGAGATCGCCAAATTCAGTCCCGAGGGGGCCGGTGGCCTCGGTGTTGACGGCCTGGATGAGGAAATCAGCGATCTGGGTCCGGGTGTCTTCGAGCGCAGCATGGAGTCGTCCAGAAAGCTGTCCGCTCAACTGCAGGAAAGCCGGGAAAAAGAGACAGATCCTCGCGTACAGCAGGATCTCGGCATCCTGATCAAGGTGTTGGAAGATGGCCTGCACAGCTCGCAACTCGATTACGACACGATGTTGCAGTATTTCAATATCAGCCAAACGATCTTTGGCGGCATTCGGGGTCTTATCGACGATCAGATTCCTCGCGAGCGCTATCCGGCCGCGATCGTTCGTATGCAGAAATACGCTGGTCTGGTTGACGGCTACACGCCGATGGTCGAACTGGCGAAAGATCGCAGCCGTGAGCGTTTTGACGTAGACGGCCTTATTGGACCCTATAGAGGCGAAGTTGAGCAGGATCTCGAACGCGCGGAGACGATGATCAGCGGTATCGAGGAATTGCTGGATGGCACCGACTTGCAAGGCTGGGAAGAGACCTACGCAACGCTCGCCACACAGATGCGCGAGTACAACGACTGGGTTCGTGCCGAGATTCTTCCGCGCACGCGTGAGCATTTTCGTTTGCCCGCGGTCATGTACGCCGATGCGCTCAAGAACTGGGGAGTGGACGCATCGCCCGAGGAACTGATCGAACAGGCCACCAAAGGCTACATGGATATTCGCGGTGAAATGGAGGCGCTCGCGCCACTAATTGCGAAGGAAAAGGGCTACGACACTACAGACTATCGAGAAATTATCGCCTTGCTGAAACGTGACGGCGCGATCGATGGTGACAAGATGGTGGACCATTATCACGCGATTCTTCGTGACATCGAAGAGATTATTATTCGCGAAGACATCATCAGCTTGCCCGAACGCGAAGCGGGCATTCGTATTGCCACTGCGGCCGAAACGGCCGCCCAGCCTGCACCGCACCTCGATGTGCCGCGGCTGATCGGTAATACGGGCGAGTATCCGTACTTCGTGATTCCGTTGCTGACGCAACACGAGGACGGTAGCTGGGAACAGACTGACGATACCTATGTTGCCGGTTCCTGGACGCTGACGGCGCATGAGGCACGGCCCGGACACGAGATGCAGTTCTCGAGCATCATCGAGTCGGGCGTGTCGATTGCCCGCGCCATTTTCGCGTTCAACAGCGCCAATGTCGAAGGCTGGGGGCTGTACGCCGAGGCAATCGTACGTCCGTATTTGCCGCTGGAAGGCCAGATGATCAGTTTGCAGTATCGGCTGATGCGCGCAGGCCGCATGTTCCTCGATCCGATGCTGAATCTGGGCCTGATTACGCCTGCAGAGGCAAAGCGTCTGATCATGAATGATATGGCGATCGGGGAGTCCTGGGCGCAGAACGAAATCGAGCGCTACACCTACCGGATGCCGGGCCAGGCAACTGCTTACTACTATGGCTACGGCAAGATGCAGACCTTGCGTGCGATGACTGAACTCAAACTGCGAGACAAGTTTGACCAGCGGGCGTTTCATGACTTCGTACTGGATCAGGGCATGCTGCCGCCGGACATCCTCATGGATGCGGTCATGAACGACTTTGTACCCGGTCAATTGAACTGAGCCGTTATAATGCGCCCCTCGGGTTTGTCCGTAGGGCCGCATGTCTCACAATATTTCCTGCTTTCGTTGTGGTGCGTCGCTAGCAGCGATGTCATTGCCGCTGTCGCGCCAGGACGAGTGCCCGGAGTGCTCGGTCTACTTGCATGTGTGCCGCATGTGCAAGAACTTCGATCCGACCGTGCCGCGGCAATGCCTTGAAGACGGGGCAGAGGATGTCACCGAAAAAGACCGCGTAAATTTTTGCGACTGGTTCTCTCCAGATGCTTCCGCATTCGATGCAGTCAGGAAAAGCCAGGCTGATTCGGCGCGACAGTCTCTCGATGCTTTGTTCGACAGCGGCAAGGGCGGCGAGGGCAGCGCTGCCTCGGATACGAGCAGCGATTCAGACGACGCCGAAAAACTCTTTCAGTAGGTGATGTCATGACACTCAATCGGCGAGGATTTTTACAGGGTGCCGGCGCCGCTGTCGCAGCCTCATCATTGTCCGCCTGCGGCGGATACAACACGGAAGCAACTGACGGTGTGCCGCGCAGTGCGTTTGATGAAGACTCAACAGCCGAGGAAGTTACCGAGGGGCTGGATCTCAAGGGCAAACTCGCAGTCGTTACCGGCTGTACGTCGGGGATCGGTTTCGAAACCATGCGCGTGCTCGCGATGCGCGGCGCTTATGTTGTTGGCACCAGCCGTTCGCTGGAGCGTGCGCAGGCGGCCTGCAACAAGGTGATCGGTATTACATCGCCCGTCGTACTGGATCTTGCGGATCCGGAATCCGTCGTGCGCTGCGCCGATTCCATTCGCTCACTCAACTCAGCCGTGGACATTCTTGTGTGTAACGCGGGCTATCGCGGCGGTGGCAATGACATTGAACTCGTCAACGGCGTCGAAAAGCATTTTGCGATCAATCATCTCGGCCATTTCATTCTTGTAAACCGATTGCTCGACCGGCTTGTTATTTCCTGGCAGGGACGAATTGTTATTGTTGCGAGCCGGACGTCCTATCGTGACGCTCCAGAGAGCGGAATCCTGTTCGATGACCTCGACATGCAAAACGATTACAGCGATGCGATGGCTTACGGCCATTCCAAGCTGGCCAATGTTTTGTTTGCGCTGGAGCTGGGTCGAATCCTGCGAGGCTCACGTATCACTGCAAACGCATTGCATCCCGGTGTAATTAATACCGAGATCGATCGACACCAAAATTCGATTACGCAATTCGCCTTCGGCGTGCTGACCAGGTTTGGCGGCAAGACTGTAGAGCAGGGCGCTGCAACAAGCTGTTTCGTAGCAACGAGCAAGTTGCTGGGGTCAACGAGTGGCCGCTATTTCGAAGACTGCAACGCAGTTAATGTTCTCGGCCGAAATCATCTGACCAACATGCCGATGGCCGACAAGCTTTGGTTGCGGTCCGAGGAGTTGACGGCCGACTACCTGGTGACGCCGCGACGACCTGAGGCAGTAATTAAATGACGGCGAAGGACCGAAAAGCACTGGTCGTCTTGTCGGGTGGGCAGGACTCGACGACATGTTTGTACTGGGCGATCGAGAAATTCGGATTGGAGAATGTCAGCGCAATCACGTTCGATTATGGTCAGCGACATCGAATCGAACTTGAGTGTGCGCAGGACATCGCAGAGCGTATCGGCGTGCCCCAGGTTTGTTTGCCTATCGATACGTTCGCGGCGCTTGGTGGTGATGCGTTGACCGACACGGATATCGACATCACAAGTCAGGTGGACGAGGTGACATCGCTGCCCAATACCTTCGTCCCGGGCCGTAATATTGTTTTTCTGACATTTGCAGCCGCGTGGGCGTGGCCGCGAAAGATTGATGTCCTCGTTACGGGGGTTGCCGAAACAGACTATAGTGGTTATCCGGATTGTCGGGAGAACACGCTGGCGTCATTGCAGGAAAGTTTGCGGCTGGGAATGGAGAGCAATGTCGAGATTCAAGCGCCGTTGATGCATTTGTCGAAGAAAGAAACCGTTGAGCTCGCACGCGATCTTGGAGCGATCGAGGCGATGGCCTGGACGCATACCTGTTACAACGGCGTGCGTCCGCCCTGTGGATCTTGTGCAGCCTGTGAACTGCGTGCGCGAGGCTTTGCGGAAGCCGGCATCGAAGACCCGTTGCTTGCGCAATCATGACGTACTCGGTCAAGGAAATTTATTTCACCTTGCAAGGCGAAGGTGCACAAACGGGTCGTGCAGCCGTATTCCTGCGGTTTTCGGGTTGCAATCTGTGGTCGGGGCGAGAGCAACATCGCGCAGAGGCAGTCTGCAAATTTTGTGACACGGACTTTGTTGGCACTGACGGGCCGGGCGGTGGCAAGTTTGCGTCCGCCGAGTCACTGGCAGAGGCCATCACAAATACGTGGCCAGAAAAAGCAGTCGCCAGTCCAAAGTATGTTGTCTGCACGGGTGGCGAACCGCTGTTGCAGCTGGACACCGTCGCTATCGATGCGCTTCATGAAGCCGGCTTTGAGATCGGTGTGGAAACGAACGGCACAGTAACCGCACCAGATGGCATTGATTGGCTGTGCGTCAGCCCAAAAGCAAATGCACCCGTTGTCCAGCGATCGGGCAGTGAATTGAAACTGGTGTATCCGCAAAACGAGGATGCGGCGCAGCCAAGTGAATTTGCCGATCTCGATTTCGAGTATTTCTTTTTGCAGCCCTGCGATGACGAAAACCTGGAAGCGAATACGCGCGCTGCCGTGGGCTATTGTCTGCAGCATCCGCAATGGAGGTTGAGCGTACAAACACATAAGATCCTGGGCATCGACTGAGGGGCGTCATGAATCATCGTGCCGGGAGCATTGTATTTGGTATCGCCGCAGGGCTGCTTGTCGCAGTGCTGTCTTACCAGTGGCTTACCGATCCAACGAATCGCGCGGAACGCGCCGAAGAGGTAAATGTCGTGGAGTTGTCTCGCGGGATTTTAAACGACACGCTCGGCATTCAGGAGCTGCAGATCGTGGATGCGCTCGCGCCGCAACGAAAAGTTGGCAAGGTGTATGTCTATCCGCTGGAAAACGGCTGGGATGTGTCGGGTTACTATCGACGTGACGACGCTGATCGCTGGCATCCTTTCCTGATGGCATTGGATACCGAGTTGTCGTTGCGATCGCTGAGAGTCCGGGACTCTGACAATAGTCTGGCGCAGCGTGCCGCCACCGACCCATTGCTCGAGGTCCGGCAATAAATCAGCTGCCAATCTGACCTGCGAACCAAAGGATTAACGTCACTATCGTGACGGCATAGCCGAGGCCAAGCAGTAGAACCGAGAATTCAATATCCTGAATGTTGGTGTCGTCAATCATCGTTGTTCTCCAATCTCGAATGTCGAGGCTGGATCATCGAAGACAGGCGGCTGCGGAACCTGCGGAGAGTGTGATTTCGCCGTCAGGCTTTTCTGATGGTTTTCTGAGGGCCCGTGTTTATTGGGTTTGCAGCAGTTTCTCGTACTCCTCAGTGACTTCATTACGCCACTCGACAACGTTCAATTCGATGAAGAAGAAGGCCACGAGCCACAGGAAGGCGTCCCAGAAGTCCACGAAATCGCCCTCGAAGCCCCAATATATTGCGGCAAGCAGTAGCGTCGCGTACATCAGGTATTTCAATTGATTGATGATTCGAAATATGAGGCCCTCAAAACGCTTGTGTTCCTGCAGCCAGACTTCGATTTCGAGAACCATAACAATACCCAGCCAGACCCCCGCATTGATCACGTCGACCCAGGCAAGATACTGAATGTCTCTTAGTCCTGAGCCATCAACGACCGCCGAAATTCCGTCGTATTGGAAAAAGACAGCGCCGTCAGAGAGCGTCGCGCAGTTGGCCGCAGCAATCCCGACATAGTCATCCAGACTCACTGCGTACGACCATTGACCGGATGCGAGAGTGCAAAGATCGCTTACGCCGGGCAGCGGCGATGCGAGATACGTCGCGAACAGGTTTGCCAGGTAGCCATAGAACGCATAAACGATGAACGCATAGGCAATCGCACGTGTGCCGTGCAGGGTCCAGGAGACCGTGGGCGTGAAATGTCGATCCTCGAGTACACAGGTTTCGAGCTCGAACATGAGCAGGAGCACGACCCAGGCGACTGTGTCGATGGTTGCGGCGTACGCCTCAATCAGGTCGGCAATGGCGACACCGCCCGGAAATTGTAGCTG
>JADFLJ010000079.1 GCA_022564475.1 Pseudomonadota bacterium | reverse complement strand
ACGTTTTGGCGATCAAGCAGACGCTTTATCGCACGGGACCGGAGTCTCCCATTGTCGATCATCTCGTCCACGCAGCACGCTCCGGCAAGGAAGTCACCGTTGTCATCGAGCTTATGGCGCGTTTCGATGAAGCTGCGAACATAGCACTTGCGAATCGACTGCAGGAAGCAGGCGCGCAGGTCGTATACGGACTTGTCGGATTTAAGACGCACGCAAAAATGACGCTCGTTGTACGTCGTGAAAAACACAAGCTGGTTCGCTACGTGCACCTGGGAACCGGCAACTATCATCATGCGACGACCCGCGTGTACACGGATTACGGCTACATGAGCAGCAGCCGCCGACTCGGCGAAGATGTGCACAAGGTTTTCATGCAGCTGACCAGCCTGACCGAAACCACTGGCCTGGAACGAATGATGACGTCGCCATTCAACTTGTTTGAACAGCTCATCGCGAAAATTCAACGCGAGGCAGCCAATGCGCGCGATGGTAAGGCCGCTCGGATAATCGCCAAGATCAACGCACTGAACGAACCACAAATCATCAACGCGCTTTACGCAGCGTCCAGTGCCGGCGTCAAAATTGACCTCATCGTTCGCGGCATCTGTTCTCTGCGGCCGGGTGTTCCGGGTCTTTCGGAAAACATCCACGTGCGCTCGATCGTCGGGCGATTCCTGGAGCACTCACGCGTTTACTATTTTCTCAACGACGGGGATGAGGAGTTTTATTGTTCCAGCGCCGACTGGATGGTCAGGAACATGTTTCGTCGCAACGAATCCTGTTTCGAGATCAAACAAAAGGCCATGAAAGAGCAAATCCGGCACGACCTGGAATTGTTTCTCGCCGATAACTGCCAGGCATGGGTATTACACGGGGACGGTAGTTACGAGCGCGTGGCGCGCGGGACGAACACGGCTGTGTCGGCGCAGAGCCGGTTTTTGGAGACCTTGTCGGCTTCCGGGCAGAGCTCAGGCGCGGCGTCAGACAGTGAAGGACGATCCGCAGCCACAGGTAGTTGATGCGTTCGGATTGCGAATCACAAACTGTGCACCCGACAGATCTTCGGTGTAATCGATTTCGGCGCCCATGAGGTACTGCACACTCATGGGGTCGACGATCAGCGTTACGCCCTGATTTTCGACTTGGCTGTCGCCTTCCTCGATATTTTCGTCGAACGTAAACCCGTACTGAAAGCCCGAACAGCCGCCACCTGAAACGAATACGCGCAGCTTGAGATTCGGGTTGTCTTCATCCTGAATCAATTCACTCACCTTGTTCGCCGCAGCGTCGGTAAAAACGAGCGGTGGCGGAGCGGTGCTACCGCCAATTACGGGTGTTTCGGTCTGCATATCCTGTATTCCTGAACGTCCTGGTTTCAATTAAGCTTCGTTGGCAAGCCTGGCCGAATCGTCGAGTCCGTCTATTCTAGCCGTTTGCTCCAGCAAGGGCACCTGTCCTATTGGCTGATGGACTAATTTGCCGTTTATTTCAGCGCCAATCGCCATCTCAATCAGATTGTAATACACATTACCTATGACGCGGGCGGTCGGACCGAGTTCCACGCGCTGGCTTGCGAATACGTCGCCGCGCACGATTCCGTTCAGCTGCACATTCGGCACAGTGACGCCGCCATCGATGCTCGCGTTCTCGCTGATGCTCAGATGCGAGTTGCTATCGGGATCCGCCGTAAGATTGCCGTTCACCGCACCATCGACATGGCACCAGCCCTCGAATTGGATATCGCCATTAATCTCGGTATTGGGGCCAACAATGGTTTCCACACCTTTGTTCTTGCCTTGTTTTCGACCAAACATCTATTTCTCCATTATGCCGTGTGCGATGCGGCTATGCCGTGTGCCATTCAGCGTATCAGCCCTGACTGTTCAGCCAGGAAAAACTTTCTTCGATGCTCGCAATGGATCGAGTCCTCGACTCGACCTGCACCGTAACTCGTTGCGGCGTAAATCCGTCCGGCAAGACCACCTGGCGGTCGAAGTCCTGAAAATAGCGAAACGAAAACACCCATGCCTTGTCACCGTCAGCCGGCAATAGTTGTGCGTACTCGTAACTCGTTTCCACGCCGTTCAGCTCGCCGACAATACTCAATTTGACGTTACCCGACACCTTGCGGTCGTGCTTTTTCGTCTGCACGAGCACCAGCCTGATCAGGAATTCACGTTCCGCGCCACCGCGCGTCAGACTAAAGTCCTGCACCCGCAATCCTGCCTTGCCATCCGCAGGCGACACAATACCGCGATAAAATGCGATCGCGTCCTGTTGCTCCTGAATCTTGGCCTGCAGTTCCGCAAGACTCTCCTCCACGTCACCGTAGGCGATGCTGTCGATATCGCGATGGGTCTCCAGCAGCGCAATCTGCTGATTGAGGTCAGCGATCTTGTTTTCAAGCTCCAATATCCGGCCCTTGAAACTCTGCCGTTCATGCGCCACATCGACAACGTTGTAAGCAGCCTGAATACGACCGAACTCGAACACGAGGTACGCCGCGCCAATGGCCAGCAGCACAATGACCGCGCGTATCACGAGAGTGCGAGCCACGTTTTGCGAGGGATGTCGGAATGTACTTGCCACGATGGCTCTTTTGTCGCCGGAAAGACGTTATGTTACGCGGAGGCCCGGGCAAACAGAAGTGCGCCACGTCACGTTTGTGACCCTCGGCGGACACAAGGCCTCGCGTCACAGACAATGCTTCGTATATGCTCAGCGCCAATGAGTGCCCTCAGTAATTATTACACGATCTTCGTGGCCGTCCATATCGCCTTCATGGTGACCTGGTTCGCGGGGCTGTTTTATCTGCCCAGGCTGTTCATTTACCACGCAGAAGCCGAAGACGCGATCAGCCGGCAGCGATTCACCACGATGGAGCGAAAACTGTTCGCAATCATGACGATTGGCGCCGTTTTGACCGTCCTGTTCGGCGTCATCCTGGTCGGTATCAATCACAGCGTTGTCGAATTTCGGTGGTTTCAGGCCAAGCTCGTCCTGGTCGTCGCGCTGATCGCCTACCACCTGCGCTGCTACGCCTGGATCCGGCGCTTGCAGAAATCTGCAGCTGTCATCAACACAAACTGGCTGCGCTGGTTCAACGAGATACCGGTCTTTTTCCTGTTTACGATCATCCTGCTGGTCGTGACCAAGGCTTTCTGACTAATCGTCGCCGCTGGCCGCGGCCCGCATCGCTGCAACATCCTTATCGAAAACGGAATGCCAACGCCTTGGCCACCAGCGCGGCCGCGGTGGCGGTCCGCCCGGATAGGCGCTTTCGCCAAGCTCATGCAGGGCGCGCGCATAAACACGGCGCTTGAAGTAGATGACCTCATTGACGGGCCGCCAGTAGTCAACCCAGCGAACACGGTCGAATTCCGGCTTATCACACAGATCGAAGCGCAGCTTGTCGGCCGATGACACAAGTCGCAACAGAAACCAGCGTTGCTTCTGACCAATACAAAGGGGTTTGCTTTGTTTGCGGATGAATTTGTTGGGCAGCCGGTAGTGCAGCCAGTCGCTCGTAACGCCGAGGATCTCGACGTCCTGCTCATTCAGGCCGATTTCTTCCTCAAGTTCGCGGAACATGGCCGCTTGAGGATCTTCGCCGCGCAGGATACCGCCTTGCGGAAACTGCCAGCCACGGGCGCCGACGCGACCGCCAAGCATTAGCTTGCCACTTTCGTTCGTGAGGATGATTCCGACGTTGGCACGGAATCCCTCTTCGTCAATCCAGTCGTTGCTCATAGCAACCGATACGAAAACTTAATCTGCCGTTTACTTTACACTAAACGCTGATGCTGTTTGGGGAGACTCGATTGATTACGGGCCGTTACGGGCTACTGTTTGCGGTGCTCGCCATGATTGTCGCAGCGGCCTTCGTATTTGCGTTGGCCACGGGCAGCGCATCGATCCCGTTTCCCGAAGCCATGAGCGCGCTGCTTGGCTCCGCAAGCGACGAAGTACACACTCTGGTGCTCGATCTGAGATTGCCTCGTGCGCTGACAGCGTTCGCCGTTGGCGGCCTCCTTGCCGTTGCAGGCGTGCTAATGCAGGTCTTGCTGCGCAATCCGCTGGCGGAACCCTACATCCTGGGAACCTCGGGTGGGGCGGCCGTTGCGGCATTGTTCGCGATGCTGCTTGGCCTGTCCAGCCTCGTCATCGACGTCGCCGCATTCGGCGGCGCGCTCGCGGCAACGCTACTCGTATTCTCGATTGCCCACGGTACCGGCAGCTGGGCCCCGACGCGCTTGTTGTTGACGGGCGTGGTGCTCGCGTCGGGCTTCAGCGCTGCGACGGCCATGTTGCTCGCACTCAGTCCGGAGCAACAGCTGCGCGGCATGCTGTTCTGGCTCATGGGCGATCTGAGCTTCGCATTCGAACCTGCACCTACACTTTGGCTATTGCTGATTCTTACAGTCGCGGCAACGCTCGTGGCCCGTCAGCTAAACGTCCTCGCCCGAGGAGAAGTTCAGGCCGCGATCGTGGGACTGCCCGTCACCGGCTTTCGCTATCTCATCTTCATTGCGTCTGCGCTGGCGACAGCCGTCACGGTCACCACTGTGGGTGTCATCGGCTTCGTCGGCCTCGTGATTCCACATTTGATACGTATTGTCGCCGGCAGCGATCATCGCATCGTCGTGCCTGCTTCTGCGCTCGCGGGCGGAGCGTTGCTGGTTATCGCAGACACACTGGCACGCAGCCTGCTGGCGCCGCGGCAACTGCCCGTCGGCGCGCTGACCGCGGCGATCGGTGTGCCGCTGTTTCTGTTGTTAATGAGCCGCAGACAGAATTACCGGTAAGCGGCGCGCTCCGCAAGTTTAACCGCGTCTTCGCTTAGCCAGGCGGCCGCTGCAACATTCGACCCGCCCGGTTGCTGCGGCGACGGCATGTCCTGTCCACGGACGGCTGCATTTGCCGGGTACATTGCAATTGCGGCGGCATGCCGCTCCTGAACGGCCGCCGATACGAGCCAGTCAATCAAAGCGCGCGCCGCCTCGGGTTGCCGTGCGTGGCGATTTACGCCCGCCGCTTCGATGCTTAGATGTGCAGGCGAAGGCGTGACTGCAGCAATTCGTGACGCCTCATCGCGCGGCTGTCGCAAACCGCTTTCGGAGCTCGATACGAGGCCAACAGCACAGGTCCCGGCATGAATTGCCTGCAGCAGATCTGTTTCAGTCTTGTACGGCGGTAAGGCAAGATTCTGCATCCAGCCGCGAACGATAATTTCGGCCGGGCGGCGACCGTGAATTCGTATCAGATTGGCGATCAGTGAGCGATTAACCGCCAGAGATGACGATGACAGGCAGAGCATATTTTTGAAGTGCGGCTGCGCCAGGTCTTCATAGCGCCCGAAGTCCGCTGCGCTGAACTGTTGTGTGTCGAACAGGATTTGGGTGGTACGAAATGCGATGGCCGTCCAGTAGCCGTCCGGGCCACGAAGTTGCGCGGGCACGCGCTCCTCTACAAGCTCACTGACCAGCGGCAACAAGGCTCCTGCATCGCCGGCACGCCAAATGCCGTCAGCGGAGTCTGCCAGCAACACATCTGCCGGCGGCGAACCACGCTTCTCAATGACGTTTTCAATGATCTCCTCTGCGTCGGCGTATCGCAGGCTGACTCGAATACCGGTTTCGCTTGTATAGCCTTCGAACAGGGCTGGCAGATACGCCTCGTCGGCGTAACTTGCGTACACGACGATTGCTTCGACCCGATCATGTGTCGGCTCTTGTTCACCACAGCTCGCAACAGCAATTGCGCAGCAGACCGACAGCAGAAAACGCATTTTCAACTGGCGTCCTCCGCAACAACGCGGTTCCGACCGCCTGATTTCGCGCTATACAGCGCGACGTCCGCCCGCGCGATCAGCGAATCGCCCAGGGTTTTGAGGTCTGTTTCATCTCTGTCCGGGCGTATTCCCGAAATGCCAATCGATGCGGTGATCGCCGTCTCTTCATCGTTTGGCAGGCGAACCGGCGTCGCTGCGATCGCATTGCGAATTCGTTCTGCGAGCATCACACCGGCAGCAATTTCTGTATTTGGCATGATGACGACGAACTCCTCGCCTCCGTAACGCGCAGCAACGTCACTCGCCCGAACCTGCGACTCAATACGCTGCGCCAGCTCGATCAGGACGGCATCGCCCGCAGCATGCCCCCAGTTATCGTTAACAGATTTGAAGTGATCGATGTCCAGCATGAGACAAACCAGGTTCGCGCCATCACGCTGTGCGCGCGCCAGCTCTTCGTTGATGCGTACCTGCAGGTAGCGGCGATTATGCCAGCCTGTCAGAACATCCGTGAAACCACTGCGCATGAGGCGCGAGCGGTTAACGACGTTTTCCACACAATACGAGGCAATGACACCAAGGTGCGCCAGAAAATCGCTGGCGTGTTCACGCGTGAAACGATGTATGTCATCGCTACCGAAGTTAATACTGCCAATGAGCTTGCGGCGATGCTGCAGTGGGATAATTGCAACGCTGCTGATGTTCTGAGCGCCTGGAAACAGCAGCTGATGATCACAGCCCGCATACGGGCCCAACCACGGTCTTTGCAAGGCAACGTATTGCGGTGCGAGGCCGGTCATTGATTCGACCATGAGCAGGCTCTCTGATTCCTGCGCCGGCGATCCAGTCGCCAGCAGCAAATGACGAATATCGTGGTCGGGATCGCACAGCACGACAGTCACGTACTGCAGCCCATAGCTCGCCCGCAGACCGGTGGTCAGCTCTTCAAACAATGCCGGCAAATCCTCGGCCTGCAACAGACCGAGCTCGCGGCTTTGCGAGCGCTGCATCTTGTTTTCGTTACGGGCGATCTCCGTCGTAATTTCATCCAGCCGACGCTTGGTCGCTTCCAGCTGCGCGCACAGTTCTTCAGCGGATAACATCCTTTATCCTCGCATTGAAAAGTAATCTCGTCCCTTGTCCATCAACTTGACGAAGCCTTCTTCGTCACCCGTCGCAACGAGCTCCCGGATTCGACTTGCGGCCTCGATCAATGCGTCGAGCGGACCCAGGCCAAATTTGTTCAGGTGCTGAATCTCGTAGTACAGATGTGGATTGTCCTGCGCAACAGCCTTGGACACGAGCAACTGTGAATCAAAGGTCGTTGATGACATCTTCGCCAATATCGGCACGGCTTCGCCGCTTTCGGCAAGCGCCGTGAAGAACGCGATATTCAGAGCGTGCGACAGACCCAATACATAGGCAATCATGCGGTCATGATCTTCGAGACTCATATCGATTTTTTCAACCATGGTCGCCGAAAACATCTCCTTCGCAGCCTGCGTTGCCTCCCCACAGCCCACATCGCAAAAAATCAGGTGACGCCCCGATAACAAACGCGTATCGGGCCCGTACATTGGATGCAGGGAAGTCACCTTGCAGCCCGCAGCGCGGAGTTCCTGCAAGCCGTCGATCAACGGCGACTTCAACGAGCCGATATCGAATACGAGGCCGCGTGGCTTCAGGACGGCCAGTTGCGCGAGAATTCTTCCTGAGACGGCGAGGGGCGCTGCAACGACGATCACATCAAAGTCGACACCCGCGTCGGTCCAGTTGCGGTGTCGCCCTGGTCCGTCCTCGACGCCCGGGTCTGCCACGATGGTCGCGTAAGCCTGTGAGGCGAAGAATTCGACGAACCAGCCACCCATTTTGCCCGCGCCGCCGATAATCAGAACGCGCTGTCCATCGCCCTTGCCTTCGGCGATTACACGATCTCGTTCCTGGCTTGCCAGCGACGTCATGATCAGTTGCCGCAGAATATTCTCCGCAAGACCGGGATCCAATCCGAGCTCAACGGCCTGCGCGCGCCCCATGTCGAGCACGTCTTTCTCACGTGCATAATCGCGCGTCGCCGCACCGTCAGTGCGCTTGTTACGACCAATTTCACCGACGATACGCTGGCGGTCCGCGATCAGTTCGACAATTTGCCGATCGACGGCGGACAGCTTGAGTCGGAGTTCATCAAGGCTCATTTCGGGCTGGGGCTCGCTGTGATGGAGATCAAGATCCTCTTGTACAGGAGAGCCGATAATTTGAGCAAGCCGATTGTCGCCCTCTTTTGCCGCGTTGTTGCATAACGCGCAATCGTGAGACTATCTGCCGCCCGGTATAACACTGCAAAATGAGCGGAGAATCGCAACAATGAAAACGCGCGCTGCTGTTGCATGGGAGGCCGGCAAGCCTCTCGAAATTGAGATGATCGACCTCGATGGACCCAGGGCCGGCGAAGTCTTGTTGCGCATCATCGCAACGGGTGTCTGTCACACAGATGCATTTACGTTGTCAGGCGATGATCCGGAGGGCATTTTTCCGGCCGTGCTCGGCCATGAAGGCGGCGCTATTGTTGAAGAAATCGGTACCGGTGTGAGCTCGCTGAAACCGGGCGACCATGTCATTCCGCTCTACACACCGGAGTGCGGCGAGTGCAATTTCTGCACCTCGGGCAAAACCAACCTGTGCCAGGCCATTCGCGCAACTCAGGGCCAGGGATTGATGCCGGACGGCACCTCCAGATTCAGCGCCAACGGCAAGACCGTGTATCACTATATGGGCACGTCCACATTCAGCGAATACACGGTACTTCCCGAGATTGCCGTCGCAAAAATCAATAAAGAAGCGCCATTGGAAAAAGTCTGTTTGCTGGGCTGCGGCATCACCACGGGCATCGGTGCAGTTCTGAATACGGCGCAGGTCGAGCCCGGTGCGACTGTTGCGGTATTCGGGCTCGGCGGCGTCGGCCTTAGCGCCATTCAGGGAGCGACGATGGCCAAAGCCGGACGCATCATCGCCATCGATATCAACGAAGACAAATTCGAACTGGCGACACAGCTCGGCGCGACCGACACGATTAACCCGACAAGCTATGACGACCCCATCCAGGACGTAATCGTCGAACTCACGGGTGGCGGTGTCGACTATTCATTCGAATGCGTCGGCAACGTGAACCTCATGCGCGCCGCCCTCGAATGCTGTCACAAGGGCTGGGGCGAATCCGTCATCGTCGGGGTTGCAGGCGCGGGACAGGAAATATCCACTCGGCCGTTCCAGTTGGTTACCGGCCGTGTATGGCGTGGCACCGCGTTCGGCGGCTGCAAGGGACGTTCGCAACTGCCGGGCATGGTGGACCAATACATGGACGGCGATATCAAGATTGATGAGTTCATCAGCTACACAATGCCGCTGGACGACATAAACAAGGCGTTCGAGCTGATGCACGAAGGCAAGAGCATCCGCTCGATCATTCACTTCTGATTCCGCTCACCCAATGACTCAAGTCGCGGTATCAACCACATCGCAGCTTGCAGCAGATGCCGCCTACGAAGTGGCGTCGCTGGGCGGCAACGCCGTCGACTGCGCTCTCGCGGCATCCTTGCTCGCCATGAACACCGAACCGGGTGTATGTGCGCTTGCCGGCGGCGCGTATATCACGGTCTGGAAGCCCGGCTCTGACCCCTTGACGATCGATGGCAATGTGGCCATTCCAGGATTCGGCCTGGCAGCGGAACAACGCGGCGGCGGCGTTGAATCGGTGACGATGGATTACGGCGGTGGCATTACGACACTGGTCGGCGTCGGCTCTGTTGGCGTCCCCGGTTCACTTGCGGCCGTCGACACGGCCTGGCGACGATATGGCCAGGCGGACTGGGCGCATATTTTTGCACCGACGATTCGGGCGACACGCGACGGGTTTCCGCTACCCGCCGCCTGCCATTATTACCTCGGGTATTCGGGCAAGCCGATTTTTAGCCGCAGCAGCGACGGCTTTAACGCCCTGCATCTGGATGGCGAACTGCGAACGGCCGGTTCGACGATCGTCATTCCACATCTCTCCGACAGCCTTGCGTTGATTGCAGCAGAAGGCACCCGTGCTTTTTACGAAGGCGACCTGGCCGGCGCGATGCTCACACACGTGCAGGACTCAGGCGGCATGTTGACCGCAGAGGACCTGCGGCGCTACAAGGCCATCCCAAGACCTTCCCTGCGCACCCGAATTGGCACTTGGGAAATTGCGTGTAACCCACCGCCCGCCGTTGGCGGCGCCGTCCTGAGCGCAATGCTTATTGCGTTCGCGAACGAATCTTTTACCG
>JADFLJ010000078.1 GCA_022564475.1 Pseudomonadota bacterium | reverse complement strand
CGTGAAACGCTTGTGTTGCGACGGCGATGCCATTGTCATCGTTGAAAACGATGAGGGTGAGCCACTCAGCGTGGGCCGCAAGACGCGTACCGTGCCCACGGCAATCAAACGCGCACTGCAGGCAAGAGACAAGGCCTGCGTGTTTCCGGGTTGTCACCACAAACGCTTCGTCGATGCCCACCACGTAAAACACTGGTCGGCCGGCGGAGAAACCAGTCTCGATAACCTGCTGTTGCTGTGCTCACATCACCATCAGCTCGTGCACGAAGGCGGCTTTCGTATCGAGCGTGACTATCAGAACCGCTGGTTTTTCAAACGCCCCGACGGCCGTGCCGTGCCGAGCTGCGGTTATCGAGTACAGGACAGGATTGATAACGACCGCAATGACACCATCGGCGACAACATCGACGATCTTTCCGGATTGATCAATAATCCCTCCGCGGAGGGATTATTGATCGGAGTGAAAACTTTTCACATTCACTCGCCGCCGCCCTGAATGATGCTCTGGAAATGTAAGAGCAAATTGATGTATAGAATAGGTTGCGACCGTCCGGTGACGGTGGCTTTCCAGCCGTTGGGGAGTACAGAATTGTGGGGTACTGGACTTCTGCAAATGATCCGAAGCGGACGTTCGCCAATTTGAGAAGCGGGGGCGTAGTCATTTGCTTAACGCTCCTGAATCCTATCTGAAATGACAACAAACGGGACATCCTTGTCATGATGAGAGCTATGCATTGCATGATCATGCTCTTTGCATCTCTGTGCGTGAACGAAGCGTATTCGCAGGCCGAAACAGCAGATTCCAGTTCGGATATTCAGGAATTGCAGGAGTTCGCAGTAGGCTTCCAATTGATCACGGAGCTGGATCACTCAAGATCAGTCACTGGAGGTACGTCGCCCCCGGTTTCACATCCGCGGCCTATGCGGACCTACCTTTGGTATCCAGCGCACCGCTCTGACGATCCACAAACGATGCACTTTTCTCGCTACGCACAGTTGGCTGATGGGGACATCTGGCCTGCCGAATACGCAGGAGACCTGCGCGAGAAACTCAAGTATTCCCACCGGGCACTCGCGCGCTCAATGAGCCCTGAACGCTTTGAATTGCTGCTGCAGCAGCCCGTTGCGGCCGTCGAAGAGGCACAGTCATTAGAGGGACCGTTTCCACTGATCGTGATTGGTCAAGGGCTTTACTACGAGTCACCGGTTGTTTTTGCTGCGTTGGCTGAGTATTTGGCGGGACGCGGTTTTGTCGTCGCGACTTGCCCGCTCGTTGGGACAAACTCTCCGATTGTCACGTTTGATATTACGGGCCTTGAAACTCAGGTTCGCGATCTCGAATTTACTATTGCGCAGGCCCGTCGTTTCTCTTTTGTGAGCCAAACGAGACTCGGAGTATTCGGATTTGATATGGGTGGCATGGCCGGCCTGATACTGACCATGCGCAATGCTGATGTGGATGCTTTCGTGAGCGTAAGCTCAGGCATTCTTTATCCGCACCCATCTGGCATTCTAGTGGCATCCCCTGACTATGACCCGCTAGCACTTCGAGTTCCCTGGCTGCACAGCGTACCTGTTTCATGGACGATGCAACCGCAGGATTCCGAGTCTGATTCTCTCTTTGCAACAGCACTTTATTCGGACCGTTTTTTGCTGTTAACGGAAGGGATGGGCCACGTGGATTACACAAGTTACGCTCTCATTGATGGCCGAAGCGAAATGGGCGGATATTGGGCGGCCGCAGAGCCTGCCGCTGTCGAAGCGTACAGAGCCGTCAGTCGATACATTTTCAATTTTTTTGCTGCTTTCCTGATGCAAGACCCCAAGAATTTGGCCTTTCTTTCGCAAGACCCTAAAGATGCAATTCCAGGTTCTTTCATGACCCTTGAGCATCGACTTGCAGCACCAGCTTCCATCACCTATGATGAATTTGTGCAAGCCGTGCTTGCAGGACAGGCTGAACAAGCTACAAACGACGTTCGCGCTCTACGCGAATCGCAGCCCGATCACATGCTATTAAATGACACCTATTTGCAACGGCTCGTCTGGAGTTTGCGTGACACTTGGGGTCTCAACGATAAAGTGATGCCCGTGATCAGATTTAGGGCGGAGCTGCACCCAGAATCGGTTAGCGCTCAGCGGATGCTTGCCGAAGGGTACATAGCAGTGGAGGACTACCCCGCAGCGATTGAGGTGTACAACAAGCTCATGGAGCAAGACCCAGAGAACACCTACATTAGGTCCCAGGTTGAGTGGCTGCACAGTCAGTAACCACTGTAGGAAGTCGGTGCGGAATGTCTCCTTGTGGCCGATTCTGTCCTTCGCAGAATGGTTTTTCGACTAGTTTGAACGACGGCTGCTGGTGAAAGCAGCCGTTCAAGATGCACCGATTCAGAAATCTCCTACTGAGTGACCGGTAAGCATCCGGAAGCAGTCGCCCACATCAACGATTTATCAGCATCGGTGTAATAGATTCTTGTTGGATACTTCATTTGCAACCTCCTCCTCTCTATACTTAGAGATTAGGTGTTGCATCGACCGGTTGAAATCACAACCCAAAGCAGCCGGTCGCGCTTTACGCGACACATTGAATTTGTGCGGGAAATCACAAATCGGGTGCAACGATGTTATGGTCAAAATGGCGCCATTTATGCGTTTCTTGCTTGATATTAACTTTCCCTTTTGCCACAAATTCTGCCGATCTAGAAAAGGAATGTGGCCGCTTGTTAAGCGGGCCTGATCGTCGGTATACGATTTATGTATTCTGTCCAGCCTTGCCCGATATGAGTGCAGAGAAAGCGCGCACGATAATCATCGCTTTGCTTGATAGCACCTCTCGGGCTTCCGGCGATACACGTATTTTTTTCTTTCGTGACGAATCTGTATTGAATCGAGATAGCTGGCCTGCAGAACAAGGAAGACTAATTTCGAGTTGGGGCGACGCCTTTGTCGGCGCGTACCATACACGCAGTCAGTTGTTGACTGTCAGATCAAAATCCAGCAATGCTTGGCGAAATATCCATCTGCCAACGGCTAGAGAGTAGCTTCGCGACCAGTCTGCTACCGGTCGTAGCAAATAAATTCTGGCGCTGTCTGCACGATCGGATCCAAGCGACCACAGCTAGTCAAAGTAGCGCGCAAATTCTTTGGGAAGGCGGTCGTAATCCGGTTCGAGTTGTGCATCAACCTGCAATTCTCGCGAACTAAACGTGTTCCAGAACAAGACGGGTTCATCGAATCCCGTACTGAGGTCATGCAAGAGCGCGGCCATGGCCTTGCCCGTGTACGTGGATTCCAGTGACATGCCGAGTTCGTTCCTGGCGACCTCGATGGCGCGCTCAGTCGCATCATTGGTTCGAGCATAACCATCACCGACAAATTCGTTTCGAAAGCGGACGCTTGTTCGCTGCGCAAGATCCGCCGGAAACGCCGGGTCGATCGCGTGCAGCATCGTAGCGGTCTTGTTCATTAACTTGTGCAGGGCGAATTCGTTCGCAACCATTTCCTCGGTAACGCGCACGGCTTGTATCTCAATACTCAGTCCGGACAAGGCAAGCCCGAGTGCAAGCCCGGCCGTCGTGCCCATTGTTCCGGTCGCGATATAAATGCGCGCCGGGCATGGCAGATCCCCGGCTGCAATTTGTGCCGCGATTTCAAGACCGGCGTTGATAAAGCCGACCGCTCCTCGCCAGGAGGAACCGCCGATCGGCACCACCCAGGCATTACGGCCCTGCGCGTATTTGCGCATTGTGTTAACGCGTTTATGCCGTGTGCCGCCGTAGCGCACAATTTCAGTACCGTTTTGCAGGTGGAACTGCAGGGCTTTACGGGCAGCTGGTTGCGGTGCCTGATGCATCAGGAAACACGTGCATTCGAAGCCCGCGTGCCGCGCGTAATAGGCTGTCGCGACGGCATGGTGTGAGTCGATGGTGCCAAACGTGGCGACGCGTTTTGCGCCCTTATCCCTCGCCTGTTGCAGGATATATTCGAGTTTGCGCAATTTGTTGCCGCCATAAGCGCTGCCACTGACATCATCGTGTTTAATTGAGATCGTGTGACGTCTTGCGCCTGTGCTAAACGAGGCAAGAGAGACCGGGGTTGGCAGGTCGGCGAGCGACATAGTCGCAAGCCGCGATCCCAGAAGCGGAAATGCCCGTGCCAGATGGTTACTCATGATGCCTGAATGATTATAATGGGTGCACCGATATCTGACTATCACGGAGATTGGTTTGTCAGGTAGCTTTGATCGTGGCATCACGGTCACCGAAATTGCGCCGATGGGTCAGCCCATCGAAATCGCGCCTGAAACCACGGCTGCCTTCGTCGGCCGTGCGCTTCGCGGTCCCCTGAATACACCGATTCTCATTCACCGCTTCGGTGAGTTTTGCCGACGCTTTGGTAGTTCCTGGTCACGCTCAAGTCTCGGGCCAGCCGTGCAGCAGTTCTTTGAACACGGCGGACAGAACCTCTACATCGTGCGCGTGGCAAACAATGCGCGCAGTGCATTGATATGTATGCCCGCAGGCGGTTCGGCCCTCGTGCTGCGTGCGATGGAGCCGGGGTCAACCGAGCGTATTCGCGCTGCCGTCGATTACGACGGTATCGACGACGAACGTTTGTTCAATCTGACATTGCAACGCGTCAATCCTGCGAATGGGTTCATCGTCGATCAGGAGATGTTTAGCAACCTGAGTTTTGTCGAAGGCGCGGAAACATTTGTCGGTAACATGCTGCTGTCATCGACGATGGCCCAAGTCGAGCACCCGTATCCGACTCACCGGCCCGAACTTACCTGCAATAGCGACAATCGTTTCGACCTTGCCTGGATTGGCCACGCGCAGGACGGCACGGATGGCGTTGAGTTGTTGGATTACGACCTCGTGGGTTCGCGCCGCGATGGCACGGGCATTTTCGCGCTGCAGCAGACGGAGAATTTCGACCTTCTGTATCTGCCGCCCTGCGGGAAAAATACCGAAACCGGGCCAGCGGCCGTGCTCGCGGCGGAACTATTTTGTCGCGACCGGCGGGCAATGCTGGTTGTTGATCCCGAGGCCAACTGGCGATCGTGTGCAGACGTGTTGCAGGGCGTGCGCGAACTGGGATACGCGAGCCCCAATATGCTGACTTACTACCCGCGAGTGAAATTGCGTGGTGACAAAGACGACGCGGAACGAGTAGCGGGTGCTGCGTTCGCCGGGTTGTTGTGCAAGCTGGATCGATCGTTCGGATCCTGGCAATCGCTTGAACATGAAAGCGTGGCTTTAATGCGCAATATGACACCGGCACACGACGTCAACGAAGAGGAAATGCACGCCTTGGTGCGTGCCGGCATCAATGTGATCGATGCGGGCATCGCGGGGCGTGCACGTATCAACGGCTCCAGGACGATGGCCCGTGGCAGCGAGTCCTACCGCGTATTCAGCAGTCTGTCCGTGCGCCGCCTGTGTCTGCAAATCATCAACATGATCGATCAGTCGACACGCTGGGCCGTATTCGAAAAGCCGGACAAGCGATTGACGAATCGTATTCGTGACCAGATCTTCAGCTATTTTTCCGATCTCGCGGAGCTGGGGGCATTTGCAAGCGAATGCTTCGTCGTTGAGTGCGATGCCGGTCTGTGCCGGCGCGAGGACCGGATCGAGCACGGCGTTACCATTTTGCTGCAATTCCAGCCGCTGGGCGCGGTTGAGCCCATTTCATTCACGATTCACCAGACCGTGGCAGGTTGCAGAGTGGCCAGTACGGCATTCGCGCCAAATATGGGCAATTTTGCAGTCCGCGACCTTGGTTTCGGGGTCTGATACTCTTCCCGGCTTGACCTAAACCGGGACTTCAGCATGAAATCATTTTCTGCAGCGCTGCTCGCTGCCACGCTTTTCATTTCTGCTTGCGGCGGCAGCGATCAGCCCGCAGCCGTTAGCGAGGAGACCGTTGACGCGTCCGCGGTACTCGCGACGCTGTTCGACGAGCATTTTGAACGCAATCTGGAGCTCAACCCGCTCTCGGCAACGGCGATCGGTGATGACCGTTACGACGATCGCATGGCCTTATCCAACAGCCAGGAGTATCGCGATGCAGAGACGGCGCTGGACGAGGAATTCCTGACACGCCTGTTGGCGATTGATCCCGAGGCCCTGAGTTACCAGGAGCAACTCAGTTACGACATTTTCAGGATCAAGCGTGAGCAGTCGCTGGAGGGCAACCAGTTTCCGTCCTACCTGCAGCCCATGAATCAGTTCTATCTGATGACGAACTTCTTTGTACAACTTGGCAGCGGTTCGAGTCTGCACCCGTTCAAGACCGTCAAAAATTACGACGACTTCCTCAGTCGCGCCGACGACTTTGTGACGAACATCGATCTGGCTATCGACAACATGAAAGAAGGCATGCGCCAAGGAATTGTGCAGCCGAAGATTCTCATGGTCAAAGTCATTCCGCAGATAGAGGCACACATTGTTGACAGTGCCGAGGAATCCAAATTTTGGATGCCAATTACCAATATGCCCGAGGAGTTCAGCGCTGAGGATCGTGAACGATTGACGGCCGCGTACAAGGATGCGATCGAGAATAAATTCATTCCGGCATTTGAACGCCTGAATAATTTCATCGGCGACGAATACATTGCTGCGTCGCGGGACACAGTGGGTCGCGGCGACCAGCCGAACGGCAAGAACTGGTATGCCTACATGGTGAAGGTTCGAACCACCACGGACATGACGCCGGATGAAATTCATCAGATCGGCCTGGATGAGGTTGCGCGCATTCACGGTGAGATGCACGCTGTCATGGAAGAGGTTGGCTTCGAGGGAGACCTCAAGGACTTCTTCGATTTCCTTAACACCGACGATCAGTTTTTCTACGACGAGCCCGACGATCTGATTCAGGGCTATCGCGACATGTCGGACAACATCGAAAACCTCGCAAAATCCATATTCGATGTCGCACCGAAAACAGCGTTTGAAGTTCGACGTGTCGAAGCCTTCCGCGAAGCATCGGCCTCCGGTGGATCCTACATGGCCGGCACACCCGACGGTTCGCGCCCAGGTGTTTTCTACGCCAATGCATACAACATCAAGGCACGTCCGAAGTGGGCGATGGAGTCCCTGTACCTGCACGAGGCCATTCCCGGACACCACTTCCAGATCTCCTTGCAACGCGAAAATGAGGACCTGCCGCGCGCTCGTCGATTCGGCGGATTTACGGCGTACAGCGAGGGCTGGGGTCTGTATGCGGAAACGCTTGGCAAGGAGCTCGGTGTGTACACCGATCCATACCAGTACTTCGGCGCGCTGAACGCCGAACTGTGGCGCGCGCTGCGTCTCGTGGTCGATACGGGCCTGCATGCCAAAGGCTGGAGTCGTCAGGACGTCCTCGACTACATGTACGAAAACTCGGCCGTGGCGCCCGCGCGTGCGATCTCCGAGGCCGAACGATTCATGGCGATTCCGGGACAGGCGTTGGCCTACAAAATCGGCCAACTCAAGATTCGCGAGATTCGCAATAACGCAGAAGAGCGCCTTGGCGATAAGTTTGACGTCATTGCTTTCCATCGCGAGATTCTCAAAGACGGTGCGATGCCATTGTCGATGCTGGAATCGAAGCTCGATCGCTGGATTGACGAACAACTGTAGGAGGGCCTTCAGGCTCAACGAACAACTGTAAGAGGGCCTTCAGGCTCAAGGAACAACTGTAGGAGGGCCTTTAGGCCCGACCACAACGTATAGAATCTGAACCTATGAAAATAGATCGCTTCATTCGCGTGGCGATCGCGGTCGCGGTTCTCGTCGCCTTTATCGTGGCGACGGGAGCCTTGTTGTTTGTGACCGAGTCGGCACTCAACGTCTGGGACAGACTGGCTGACGGTCCGGCGTTCCTGTTGTACGCGTACGTCGCGATCTTGGCCGCAATTCTGCTGGCGACCGTGCTAACAATCTGGCGTTTGGTCATTCGACGTAAGATTTCGCCGTCAAAGTCTGCTATTCCAAAGCCGCTGTCGAAACAGGATATTGAGACGCGGCTGCGTGACGCCGCAGCAGCTGGAGTTGACGTTGCGGCCGCACAAGCCGAGTTGCAGGAGCTTGCAAGTCGTCGCGAGGCCGGCAGCGTCCACCTGTGTTTCTTCGGTGAGATCAGTACAGGCAAGAGCTCACTGATCAAGGCGCTGGTCCCCGACGCAGATGTGACGATCGATATCGTCGGTGGTTCAACCGACGATGTCCGGCACTATCGCTGGCGCAATAATGCGGGCACCGAAATATTACTCACCGATATCCCGGGCACGGGTGGCCACGACGACGGCTTCGACGAGCTCGCGCTCGAAGAGGCGCGTCGCGCGCACGTCGTTTTGTTTGTTTGCGACAGCGACCTGACGCGCAAGGAATCTGATTCGCTCAAGCACCTGCTGGTAATCGACAAACCGCTGGTGCTGGTTATGAACAAAGCCGATCAATACAGTATCGAGGAACAGGCGTCGCTGATGCACCGCCTGCTCGAACGCCTCGAAGACATTGGCGGCGAAATACAGAATGAGCAGGTCGTCGCGGTGTCGGCAGGCGGTGAGGTGGATGTCATCGAGCGCAGCGAAGGTGGCTCCGAGGCTTCGGTACGGCGACAAAGGTCGGCCGATATCGGCGTTCTCGTTGTCGCGATCAATTCATTGCTCGAGGATGATACGCAGCCGCTGGAAGACCGCCGCGATCGGGCCGTGTTTCAACTCGCTGCGGACAAACTGGCAGCGGCCGAGGCCGTGTATCGTGTGCAGCGCTCCGAGCAGATTATTCGCCAATCCACGCGCAAGGCGATCATTGGCTCGATGGCAGCCGTCAGCCCTGGATCGGACATCCTGATTCAGGGATATATCGGCACGGTCATGACGCGGGAGCTGTGCCGCTTGTACGGGGCCGCGCCGCGTGACCTCGATATCGAAGAATTCCTGAATCTCAGCCAGAGCAGAGTCGGTCGCGCGTTGCCGCTGACTCTTGCAGTCGCAGGTAATGGCCTCAAGGCGTTCCCGGGCATTGGCACGGTCGCAGGTGGATTTGTGCACGCCGTCGCGTATGGTCTGATATTCGACGCGCTGGGCAGAAGCCTCGTGCTGACACTGTCGAAAAATGGCGTACTGGACCCAGCAGTAGCGGCGAAGGATTTCGAGGAAGGCATCAGTGAACATATTGAAGCGGGCGTTCGCCGCGTTGCCAAAATGGCGCTGGAGCAAAAAACCGGCGACGACGGATGACGGTCACGATGCGGAGGACGATCACCTGGCATTGGCGCGCGAGAGTCTGCGCGAACTCATAAACGATACCCGGCTGCCGGCGGGCGTACGCGAATCGCTGGCTCAGGACTACGAGGCCGTTCAGGGCATGCTCGACAAACTCGAGCACGGCCACATCCATCTCGCCGTATTCGGCCGCGTCAGTACGGGCAAGTCGTCACTGCTCAACGCACTGATCGGTGAAGAAGCATTTACCGTCAGCCCCTTGCACGGCGAGACCAGGCGATCGGCGATGCAGGCCTGGGATGAAGTGGAATCGGGCGGCGTATTCCTCATCGATACGCCCGGTCTCGATGAGGCCGGTGGTGAGGACCGCGAATTGCTGGCAAAAGAAGTCACGCAGCGGTCTGACCTCATTATTTTCGTTGTTGACAGTGACATCACCGAATCGGAGCTTGACGCACTGAAGATTTTACTGGCGCAGGGCAGGCCGGTCATCGTCGTTCTGAACAAGTCAGACCTGTACACGGTGGACGAAAAAGAGCGTCTGCTTGAATCACTGCGCACGCGAACTGCCGACTTCGTCAATCCGGAACACATCATCGCCGTCGCGGCCCGCCCGCGCCCGCAAACGCTTGTTGAGATTGCGGCTGACGGCAGCGAGAAAACAAGCGAGCGATCGCGACTGCCCGATATCGAGTCACTGAAGACAAGACTATGGGATGTACTCGATGCAGAGGGCAAGACACTAGCGGCACTGAACGCGAGTCTGTTCGCGTCGAACCTGAGCGATCAGGTCGGCCGACGCATTCTGGCGGCTCGCAAGGAAGTCGGTGACAAGCTCGTCCGAACCTACTGCGTTGGCAAAGGAATTGCGGTCGCGTTCAATCCCGTGCCGGTTGCCGACTTGTTCGCCGCCGCCCTCAT
>JADFLJ010000252.1 GCA_022564475.1 Pseudomonadota bacterium | reverse complement strand
AATCCTGCCCTTCGGTCGTGCAGCCCGGCGTGCTGTCTTTGGGGTAGAAGTACAGCACGAGCTTGCGGCCCCGCAGGTCTTTCAATCGAAAGTCCTGAGCACTTGTGGATGCGCAGCTGAAATCGGCAACGACGCGGTTTATTCTGGGTCCGCTCAATGAAGTCTCCTGAAGTCTCTGGTCAGTTCTTGACGGGTTCGAGGATCGCATCGAGATTGAGGCGATCGCTCATTTCGAGAAACTCCTCGCGCAATTGCGAAATGTGCACGGATGAGGGCACGTTGACGGCCATCTGTACGGCGAACATGGGTGCGCCCGTGTGTGCGGCTGAGTAGCGGCGCGTCGCGACGTCTGCGATCTCGATGTCACGGGACGCGAAGAAATTCGCCAGACCGAAAACGATTCCCTGCTGATCCAGGCTCACGACGTCGACAGCGTAGGGCATGCGGTCATTGCTAACCGGCCGCTCGCCTGTCTTGCGTATGGTAAACGTCAAAGTGTCGTTATCGCTGAGCTTCTCGAGGCCTTTCTCCAACCGGTTGAGTGTGTGCCAATTGCCGGAGACGAGCATGAGTACGGCGAACTCGGAGCCGAGCATGGTCATGCGGCTTTCCTCGATGTTTCCACCGCAGCTTAATATGACCTTGCTGATATCTTGTACGACACCCGTTCGATCGGTTCCAATCGCTGATAAAACAATAAGTTGTGACATTTATCTAGAAATTCTATTAGTAATTTACAAGTTATGCCGAAGCGCCTTGCCAGCGCCGACAGCGAACAGTAACATCGCCGCCTTGATTTAGGCGAGGTGTGTGCGTGTTCAAAGGTAGTCTGGTTGCATTGGTGACGCCATTTGGGAGTGATAATCGGGTCGATTACGCATCTCTCAAGGGCTTGATCGAATTTCATGTTGCGCAAGGCAGCAACGGGCTCGTTATTGCCGGAACGACGGGCGAGGCGGCGACGTTGTCGAGAGCGGAACACTGCGAGCTGGTCGTGACAGCGGTCGAGCTGTCGGCTGGGAGACTGCCCATTATTGCGGGCACGGGCTCCAATTCAACGGCTCAGACGATCGATTTGTCACTAGATGTCGGCGACAGCGGTATCGATGCGTACTTGCTGGTGGTGCCGTATTACAACAAGCCGACGCAGGAAGGCATTTACCGGCATTTTTCAGCCATCGCAGACGCCGTCGAGAAACCCGTGATGCTGTACAACGTGCCCGGACGGACGGTCACGGACATGCTGCCGCAGACCGTCGGCCGACTGTCGAAACACGGCAACATTTTTGGTATTAAGGAAGCGACGGGCGATCTGCATCGCCTGGCGGAGATTCAGTCACTCGTGCATGAAGATTTCATGTTATACAGCGGCGACGATTTCAGCTTGCGGCCGTTCATAGAGCAGGGCGGGCACGGCGTAGTGACCGTGAGTGGCAATGTTGTGCCGGCAGCGGTGGCCGAGCTATGTCGCCTCGCGATGGCTGGCGAAACAGAGAAGGCGAGGGCCCTCGATGAGACCTTGCAGCCATTGAACAATGCGTTGTTCGTCGAGTCGAACCCGATTCCGGTAAAATGGGCAATGTCGCAAATGGGTTTGCTGGATGGGCGCATGCGCTTGCCTCTGACTGAATTTGCAGGGCAATATCACGATCAAATGCGTGCAGCGATGAAAACGGCTGGTGTTGAGCTATAGATTCGGCTCTCACACTGCGAATATACAACGGTCTCAAGGAGCGACCCGGTAAATGCTTGAAAAAATTCTAAAAACGGCGGTGTTGGTTGCGTCATTCGCTTTGCTGTCAGGTTGTGGGGGTAATGAGGAGCTGAGTTGCGATGAAGTGCGTCGTTACCAACTGGCCACCGAAGGTAAGCGTATTGAAACGCCGGATGATCTTGATGATCTGGAGCCACTGCGTGAAATGCCGCTGCCCAAAGCAAGCCCCAGGCCCGAGCGTCCGCCGGGCTCGCCTTGTCTTGACTTACCGCCGAGCGTACTGACCGGGAACAAATAAAACATGCGGAGAGGTGGCTGAGTGGCTTAAGGCGCTCGCTTGGAAAGCGAGTGTACGCTTATACCGTACCGGGGGTTCGAATCCCCCCCTCTCCGCCAAAAAACAGAAGGCCCCTTTACGGGGCCTGTCGTTTTTTTGCCGAGTGGGTCTGGGATGAGATCCCTGTTCGACTCGCGCAG
>JADFLJ010000077.1 GCA_022564475.1 Pseudomonadota bacterium | reverse complement strand
AATCAAAACCGTGCCTTCGGGCGTGCCATCGGTACGGTAAAGCTCTTTTCCAGACTGCGCGAACTCGGGGCTTCCGGCCGTGAAATACACAGCCCGGTTGGCGACGGTCCAACTGATGGGAAACGAACCGCCGGTGGGGTTAATGTCCGCCAGCATCCGCGTGCCCTCGGGGGTCCCGTCGGTGACCCAGGGCTCCCGACCGTGTACGCCGTCGTTGGCGGAGAAGAGGATCAGACCGTTGACGCCGGTGATCTCGCGAAACTCCTTCGCCAGCTCGGCGGAGCGCTGGTCCACGATGGCCGAGGCCGCCGCGATCCCCCCCAAGTCGAGATAGATGCCGCGCCGGTTAACCAGAAAGTCGTGCCGCCATATTTCAAGCTCTCGATCCGGCAGGTCGCCGAGCAGGTGCCCAACCTGGCGCTCCCGCACCACGTCCGTGTTGCAGTAGCTCACGAACTTGCGGAGATCCTCCGGTGGGATGTCTTCCTTGGCTGTCTTGAGGTGAAGCTTCGAGTACTTGGTGATGAGGCGCCCGCCCTCCGGGTCCTTGCCCGGCAGCCCGAGCACCCCGCACAGCTTGTCGAGGGAGGGCGGCAGCGCGTAGTAGCAGGCGGTGGCCTGGCTGTCGCGCCAGCGGTCGTCGGGGACCTCCGGCCAGCCGTAGCGTGCCACCATCACGTTCTTCCAGATCGAGTACTCGAAGGCGACGCTGTGGGCCTCAAACAAGTGATCGTTATAGAGAGCTACGGCAAGGTCATAAGGGATACTATCAGCACCGCCCCCCAGCTTCTCCGGCATCCACGACTGCACCGGACCATCGTCCACCGCCCAGCAAAAGCAGATCACGTCCGTCGTGGGGTCCTCGGAGTACACCCAGGCGCCGACCTTCGTAAGGTCCGCGTGACTCCTCGTCTCGAAGTCGCCGACAATCAGTGCAATACCCGACGCCGTGTTCAGCGCGTCACTGTTACCGGGACTAATGGTCAACGCGCGCTCAAGATATTGAATCGCCGCTTCACTGTCGTAGTTCGTAGCAATTTCAATATTTGCGAGTGCTGAGAGCGCCAGCGTGTTGCTCGGATCGAGTTCAAGCGCTTTCATTGCTGCATCCGCCCCAAGCGTTGTCGCCTCGCGCGCGCCTCGTGCTGTATCGAGTGAGGCTGACCAAATGTATACCGAGGCAAGCTCGGCCCAAGCCGGCGCGTAACCCGAATCCAGCTCAAGTGCATCTCGGAGCAAACTTTCCGCTGTGCCTAAGCTGTCGAGGGAACGGCGGTGTAAATGGTGACGTGCCTGCAGCACCAGGCCGTAAACCTCGGCAGAGGTCTCCGCGACCTGCGGAGTGGCGCCCAGTAACTCGATGCGCAGTTGGTCAACGACAGCCTGAGCGATCTCGTCCTGGATCGCGAAAATGTCATCGAGCGTTCGATCCCAGGTCTCCGACCACAGGTGCGTGTCGTGTTCCACGTCAATCAGCTGCGCAGTGATGCGAATTTTCGTGCCGGACTTGCGCACGCTGCCTTCCAGCACGTAACCAACATTAAGTTCGCGCCCGATATCACCGATCGTGACGTCCTTGCCTTTGAACGAGAAGGCCGACGTTCTCGACGCCACGCGTAGTGCTGGTATTTTTGCGAGAAGATTCAGCAATTCTTCTGACAGACCGTCCGAAAAATATTCCTGTTCGACGTCTGAACTCATGTTCACGAATGGCAGCACAGCGATTGATGGTCCGGTCGTATCGGGCGCATCGAGTAAGCTCGCGAAGCGTGCAAGGGCTGGCGCCGCAACATCGGCGGGCTCGTCGGCAATGCTCGGTGACTCGCTCGTCTGCGACGCCCAGATAAAATAGCCCAGCGCGACGACCAGCAGCGCAATAATCGTGAAATCGAGTTGACGCCCGGTTGTACCCGTTATGGACTGCGAACGGTCAACGTCTTGTTCCTTCTTCAGACCCTCGGGTGTGAGTTCGAATGCCCAGGCGAAAAAAATCGCAAACGGCAAACCCAGAATTGCGAAAAAGACAAGCAGCGAATTGACCCACTCGGGCAAATGCAATGCGGGCGCAAGCGTCTCACCGGCCTGTAGTACTATCCACGCGAGTACGACGTAGGCGATGGCGACCCGAAAAACATTTCTTCTTTTTAGTTCGGTGAACAGGCTCGTCATGCCGCGATTGTCGCACAGAAAGTCGCTTGAAATTCCGAAAACAGACCATAAATCAGTGCGTAACGTAATTTCTCAGGAGACTGTAATGAAAAGATTAGGTGCTATTGGATTATTGTTCCCGGCCGTTGCCATCGGCGTCATCGCATTCATGAGCGCGTACACCGTCGAAACCGGCAACGTCGCAGTAGAACGAACCTTAGGAAGAGTGGATCACGAAGAGCGGCTGCAAGGTCTCAACTTCAAGATGCCTTTCTTGACGACCAGGCAGGAATTCAGTGCGAAAGAAATCGTGATCGACATTAACGACCTCACGCCCAAGGCGGCCGACAACCTGTCGCTCAAGGATCTCGATGTCTCGATCTATTATCGCGTTCCGCAGGATCGTATTTCCGAACTCTTCGTGAAGTACGCACAGTCGGCGGCCCGTGGCAGCGACGGTATTTATATGCCTGCTTACGGGCTGGTTGTTCGCGAAGCGCGCTCCGCCATTTACGAGAAAGTGTCGGAAATCGACAGCTTGCAATTGCACAAACAGCGTGAGGCGCTGCAATCGAATGTGTTGCAGGAACTTCAAGGTCGACTGGAACACAGCGATCCGGGTGACATCATTATTACGCGCGTCGTTGTTCGAGCATTGAATACAGACCCAAGCATAGAAGCCGCGATTCGCGATGCTGTTGAGGCCGAAAAGCGTCTTGAAGCGAAACAGGTGCAAGTTGAGATTGCGAAGAAAGATGCAGAAATCGAGGTCGAGCGTGCCAAGGGTATTGCCGAGGCGAATGCTATTATCAATCAGAGTCTCACGGCCGCGTACCTGCAGCACGAGATCAACACTGCGCTGCTGCGCTTCGCGGACAACGACAGTAGCGTTGTTGTAATCCCGGCGAACATGCAGGGCTTCGAGATGATTCTTGATGCCAGTTCATTGGGCAACAGGTCGCAGTAGGAGCGGCTTGTAGGAGCGGCTTGTAGGAGCGGCTTGTAGGAGCGGCTTTAGCCGCGAGCGTTGAGCCGCGAAGGAATAAATTTGGATCACGCAGGAGAAACACCATGAAGGTTTTTTTCGCCACCGCCCTGTTTTTCGTTTTTGTCGGTGTTAGTTCCGCCGATACGATTGCAGTTATCGGTACGGGTGATGTCGGACACGCGCTGGGCGTCAGCTTCGCGAAACAAGGCCACACGATCGTCTATGGCTCACGCAATCCGGATCGTGGCTCGGTGCAGGATCTGGTCGAGGAAACAGGCCATGGGGCGACGGCCACGACACAAGCCGAGGCCGTTGTCGGTGCCGACATCGTCGTGCTTGCTGTCCCTGGCATGCTCGTCGAGGAAATCACGCTGAGCCTCGGCGACTTGTCAGGCAAGATTATTATCGATCCGACGAACCCGCTGCAACGCAGCTTTCTAACGCTCAGGCACGGCGTCGATACCTCTAACGCGGAGATCATTCAGGCAGCAGCGCCCGATGCCGATGTCGTGAAAGCCTTCAACACCCTGAACTGGAAGACGATGCTTGAACCCGACGAATCGGGTGGACCCGTTTCAGTCCCGCTCGCCGGGGATAGTGGCAGCGCCAAGCGCAAGGTCGCAAAACTCGTCGAAGGCATGGGTTTGGACCCGATCGACGTCGGCGGCATCGAAAACGCGCACTGGATCGAGGGCATGCTGATCCTGTGGATCAATAACCGCTACGGCTCGACGCGCGACTCCTTCGACTTCTATTTGCGAAGAACGCCCTAAGCCGTCTGTACGTCCTGGTATTGCCGCGGGCTCATGGACGTCCAGTGTTTGAAGGCGCGGGAGAAATTGCTCTGATCTGAGAAGCCCAGCAGATAGGCGATTTGTGCGAGCGAGTGTTTTCGATCTCGCAAGTAGTCCTCTGCGAGACTGCGCCGAGTACTCTCCAGCACGTCCCTGTAATTCAATCCCTCTGCCTGCAATTGGCGTTGCAGCGTGCTCATGCTGCGATTCAAACGGCTGGAAACGAGTTCCTGGCCGGCCTTTCCGGACGGCAGCAACGCGATGAGCAGGCGCCTGACCTGAGACGCGACCTTGTGTGGATCGAGCGTCTCAATGTATTGCTCGGCGATCCTGTCGGTCGCTTTCGCAACGTCCGGTGCGGCCAATGGCAGGGGTTCGGTAAGAGTTTTCTTGTCGAAGTAAAATCGCCCGATGTCAGCACCAAACTGAATGGGTGCACCGAGTGCTTCACGATAGGCATCCGGGTGTACCGTGGCCGCACAGGTCAATTCCACACGAGTGGGTCTGATCTTCTTCTCCGCGACGATGTCGCACAACGCCAGCAAGGCCGTCATACTGCAGTCAATACCCTCTTTCGGTGGTGCTTTCGATGCTTCGGGGAATACGGTCGTCAGCACAAAGCTGTCGTCCGACTCGATCAACGTCGTCGCTAACAGCGAAGTTATCGAAGCCAGAGTTGTCGGTTCGTACAGCATGTGAGGTCCATTGAATCGAATTTGACCGGCTTAGACAAGAGGCAACCCGCCGCCGCGCCTATTGTTTGCAGACCACCACAAACGGCAATGGCACCATGGAAAGCACAGCGAACACTCACTCCCTGGAGACGGCCGACGCGGTCGATCGAGCTGCACATATCTGGGTCCGATCGCTTTGCATGAATGAGATGCAAGAGGCTGGCGACAGGCTGGCGCTTGCAGGTGGACTCGTCGCCGGGCTGTGTGCGCGTCTGTCGCTGGATAACAGAGTCCGGGAACTTATTGCCTATGTCTACGCACTGCTCGACGAGGAAGGCAATCAGGCGCTGGCCGTGTCACGCATGATGCTGGATCAGCCTGTTCCGCCCTCAAAACTACTCGCCTACCAAAGAGGTCGATCAGAGGCAGCCGGAATCATCGAGATGCTCGCCTACCATGACAATTAGGATTGTTGTTGATGACCTGAAATGGTGCCGATAAGAAGATTCGAACTTCTGACCCCATCATTACGAATGATGTGCTCTACCAACTGAGCTATATCGGCACTATTGGATCTGGCCGCAAGGACCTGCCGACGGGCATGCAGCCGCGGTCAGCGGCGCGCAGTATAGCCCCGCCAAAGCCTGTGTAAAAGGGGTCTGGACTAATTTTCGGTCGGACGGACCCTGATCAAAACCTCGACGCTCTCCTGCCGGGTGCCCGCTGGCAATAACGGCAAGCTGCCAATGCTCACGTCGGATTCCGCGATGTCATGTAACTCACCCGTATCCACGTTATAGAAGTGGTGATGGGGAAGCGTACTGGAATCATAGAATTTGCGAACCGGATCCGCCATGATTTCCTTCACAATGCCGTGCTCGCCGAACAGCTTCAGCGTGTTGTATACGGTGGCCTTGGACACACTGCTGCCCTGTTGCATGAGTCGATCGATAATCTGCTCTGCCGACAAATGTTGCGGCCTTACAAGTAATATCTGCGCCACTTCGACGCGTTGCTGCGTCGGCAGAATGTCGTGTTTCTCAAAAAGATCGAGAATGTCAGAGCGCATCATGCGCCGATCTCCGTCTTTCGAATTGGGCTGCAGTATAGACCAATTCCAAATTGTTTTTACCAATTGTAAAATTTCTTTCCGAATTGGTACAATTGTCCGATTTTCGAGGTTCGCCAGTCCACTCTGAAGATGCAACACTGGCGGCGCGACAAGGAGGTCCGCGACGGTGCAACAGGTGCATTCAATACCCCGCAGGGGGTTCTCGCTCTATGAGCTGCTGGTGACGATCACCATCGCCAGCACCGTTCTGGCTATTGGCGTGCCGTCGTTTTCGTCCGTGACAGCCCGCAATCGCCTGCACGTCGAAATCAACGCCCTCTTCCATGCAATTCACGTCGCACGCAAGGAGTCGATCATGCGCCGCCAGGTCGTGTCGATCTGTCCAAGCAGCGACGGCACGCAATGCCGGCCAGGCCGGGACTGGTCGGCTGGCTGGATTATGTTCAGTAATTACGACAATGATTCGCCGCCGCAGGTCGATCCGGATGAGCCAATCCTGCAGGTGCATCGCGTCTCGGCAGCCGTCAGGCTCACGGCCAATCGCCGCGCGTTCACGCTCAGGGCGACGGTCAAGCGTGCCACGAACGGCACGTTCGTGGCCTGCGATATCCATTCCAGAGTCCCCGCCAGAGCCCTGATCATCAGCTACACAGGTCGCCCGAGAGTGGCGTTGAAGAACACCCGCGGGCAGCCCTATACCTGTGCGGATTAAGTTAAAAAGCCCGACTCAATTTCGACCGCTTGTCGGTGTGGATCGACCGTCTGTCCGATACTCCGAACTGCCGCAAACCCGCACAGTATATTGCGTGCATGAAGAACAGAACCTCTATCAAGTTACAGGCTGGCTTCACGCTGTATGAGCTAATGATCACCCTGGTCATCGCAGGCGTCGTGCTTTCCTTCGGCATGTCCAACCTCACGGAATACACAAAGAACGGTCGCATGACGGCCACGGCAAATGACCTGCATGCCGCGTTTTTTATGGCACGCAGTGAATCTTCTCGTGGCAAAACGAATATCACCATCTGTGGCAGCGCCACACCAATGGCAGCAAATGCCGACTGCGACGGCACCTGGGAGCAGGGTTATATCGTATTTATAGACACCGACGGAAATCTCACCCGTGCAGGTGCGACGGAAACGATCCTGCGGAGCCACGCCGCGATTGAATCAGGCGTTACGCTGGCCATCGCCAATGGTGCGACTTATTTTAGTTTTGCGTCGTCGGGCCTTGGCCGTGGCAACGTGGGAGGCGTACCCGCAGTCACACAAATCGTCATGTGCGATGAGCGCGGCAATGTAATCGCCGCCGGCGGCAACTCCGCTGCCCGATTGTTTGTGGCCACCCCACTGGGTCGCGCAACCATATTGCGTGACATGGCACGCATCGAAACCGTGCTCACCATCAACGGCCTGACCTGCCCTTAAGGACCAATGAAAATGATCACCTGGCAACATTCGAAGATCACCACCCGGACCGCGCGAGGCTTCTCGCTAATCGAGGTGCTGATTGCACTCATTATTATGTCGGTCGGCATGTTGGGCATTGCGAGTCTGTACGTACATAGCATGCAGGCGGGTAGAACATCCTTGTTTCGCCACAATGCCGTAACGCTTGCTGGCGATGTTGCCGACCGCATGCGCGCTAATCCGACGGGTGCAAACGCTTATACGGGCGCGGGTGCGGACAACAGTTGTATTGCGCAAGGCACGAACTGCAGCAACGTGCAGATGGCAGCACAGGACATACTGGGGTGGGACCAGCAGGCCGTGGATACGTTGCCGAACGGCGATGTAACCATCGCATTCGACAACACGGTCAACCCGCCTGTGTACACGATCGCGATTACCTGGGATGAACCAGGCCAACAGCAAAATTACACGATCATCACGCCGATACCGGGGTTTTAAAGCCATGCCTACGCAGAATTCACTCGAGAATACCTATCGCAAGCAGCTCGGCCTGACCCTGATCGAACTGATGGTTGCGCTCGCGATCGGTTCCTTCCTCGTGATCGGTTCGATACAAATTTACAGTCAGAGCCGCGAAGCCTTCATTATTAACGAGTCAATCGCGCGAGTGCAGGAAACTGCACAGTTCGCGATGGATACGATCGAAGCGGACCTTCGCATGGCCAGCAACTGGGGCCGCACAAGTCGCGGTCTCGCGATCGAAAATCGCAGCATCGACGGTAACGCAAATCCCAAACCGCTTGTTAATGTACCGGCTGATTGCGGCGCAAGCTGGGTCCTCGACCTGGCAATGCCGGTCGACGGTGCAAACAACACATTCAATCTGCCCTGTGCAGCGCTAGGCGGTGCGCAAGCGTTTTCCGACTTGATAACCGTGCGCCGCGCCACGGTCAATCCGCAACCGCTACAAGCAGGTCGTTTGCAGATTCAGTCTACGCGCATCGCCGGTGAGATTTTCGACGACGGCGTGATTCCAACGCTTTTCAGCCCAGCCGACTCGGCGACGCACAATCTGATGGTTAGCAGCTACTATGTTGCTGCCAACTCCGACCTGATTCCGGGCGTGCCGACATTGCGCCGCAAATCACTTGTTGTGAATGCCGGTGTATCGTCGATCGTTGATGTTGAAATCGCCCCCGGCGTTGAAAATCTGCAGGTGCAGCTCGGCATTGACGTCGATGAAGACAACACCGTTGATCGCTACGTCAATCCAGGTGATGACATTTACAACCCGGCTGCCGCCGGGTACGTACCCGGTGCGCGAGTGATCACCGCTCGTGTCTGGATCGTCGTCCGTGGAGTAACTCGTGAAAACGGCATCATTGACACTTACACCTATCAGCCGGGCGATGTAAACCTTGGCACATTCAGCGACGATCTGCGCCGCATGCAGGTCTCGAAAACCATTCTTCTTCGTAACACTCGCACCTGATCGAGAGTACACACAATGAACAAGCATACAATTTTGAAAAAACAGGACGGCGCGGCGCTGGTTGTAAGCCTGATATTGCTGGTCGTAATAACGATTCTTGCCATTTCCGGCATGAATACGGCAACGACCGAACTGGCGATGGCACGTAACGATCAAAATTACGAGAACGCGTTTCAGGCCGCCGAGAGCGGTCTTGCCGCAGCGCTTGGGCAGAATGGGTTCAATACCCTTCCCGGTCCTGCCGTTACTCAGACGATTACTACGCACGAATCCGTGACGACGCAGATTACGTTCGAAGATTCGACACTCGTGCCGGACAGGGCATTCAGCCTCGGCGCCGGCAGCGGCATTGCCGCGTACCACTTTCTTGCAACTGCGCAGTCGGCGTCAATGCGCGATCCGGGTAATCCCACGGACCGCGACTCGACCGCCGTGCACACACAGGCTTTTTATACCGTCGGCCCGAGTTCGCCGATCTTGTAAGCGGTAGATGGAACGGAGTATTCCTATGAAGATCAAGATACTGATGACCGCCCTTGTGCTGACCCTGGCGATGCCGGCAGCCGCACAGTTCACGACGATTCAACTGGCGCACGAAGTTGCCCTGAGTGAATTGCGTCTTCCCAGTCATGTAAGCGGCACTATCGGGTTCAAAGGCTGCCGCGATTGTGCGTATCAGACGGAACGTGTTTCCGAGCGCACACGTTACATAGTCAACGGGCACAGCGTCCCGCTGGATAAATTTCGCAGTGCCGTATCGCGTGTCCGCAACCGCAGCGAACAAGCCGTAACGGTGCTGCATCACCTGGAAGATGACGTTGTTACACAAGTTTCGATTTCTCTCCTGTAGCGCGACCGACAGGATATTGAGGGTAGCAAGATGAATAAGGTAATTCGCAATACATCATGGATGAGTGCCGGGCTGCTGCTGACACTGCTCAGCGGTGCGCCGGCGATCGCCGACGACACCGAATTGTTGTTGGTCGACCCGAACAACCAGACACCGAAACCCAACATCCTGTTGATTATCGACTCCTCGGGTTCGATGAATACGCAGGAGACGACCAAGGAGCCCTACGACAGCGCCCAGCCGTATAGCAGCGGCGTCTGTGATGCGACGATGCTGTACTGGACCGAATTCGATGCGGTACCGGGTTGTGACGCGGCCAATACGCAAATGATCGAGAAGACGTCATTCCTGTGTGATTCCGCCACCAGGCAACTTTCCGGTATCGGCATTTACTCCAACAAGATGATCCAGTACCGCACGGGCAGCTCCGGCTTTTTCAGTGTATTCCTGGGCGTCGATACACCGCGCTGGCAGGAGCTCGAGCCGGGTAACACAAGCGGTCTCGTGGAGTGCAGGAAAGACCGTGGCAAGCACGGCGACGGTATAAACACTACCGATCTGTTCGCCCAACGCGGCGGCGACAATCCCCTGTACACGAGCGACAACGGTTCGGAGATCAGCTGGCGCAGCTGGCCGACGAGCCAGACCGTCACGGTCTTCGACGGTAACTATCTCAACTACCGCGGTAATCCGGTCACGATTCAGCAATCGCGCATCGGCATCGTGCAATCGACGGCGAAGATCATCCTCAACTCCCTCGACAACGTGAATGTCGGTGTCATGCGCTTCAACAACCAGGAAGGCGGCCCCGTCATTCAGGAGATCGTCGATCTCGACACCAACCGCGCTGCAATTATCAGCATCATCGATGGCATCTCCGCGGGC
>JADFLJ010000076.1 GCA_022564475.1 Pseudomonadota bacterium | reverse complement strand
GCTGATCCTGACACCGACACGGGAACTCGCGGCGCAGGTACACGAGAGCGTTCGTACTTATGGTCGCTACCTGAGTTTCCGCTCCATGGAAATTTACGGTGGCGTCAGTGCGCGTCCGCAGCTCTCGAAACTTCGCAAGGGTGTCGACATCATTGTCGCGACGCCCGGCCGATTACTCGATCACCTGGAGCAACGAAATGTTGATCTGTCCGGTGTCGAAATTCTTGTACTGGACGAAGCGGATCGCATGCTCGACATGGGTTTCATTCGCGACATTCGCAAGATTGTTAATGCGCTGCCGAAAAAACGTCAGAGCCTGATGTTCTCGGCAACCTTCTCGAATGACATCAAGCGCCTTGCCAGTGACTTCCTGATCAATCCGGAAGAGATTCAGGTTACGCCGAGAAACTCGACCGTCGATCTCGTTGAACAGTTTGTATATCCCGTCGACAAGCGGCGTAAGCGCGAATTGCTCTCCGAGCTGATCGGCAAAGGAAATTGGCAGCAGGTACTCGTGTTTACGCGTACGAAGCACGGTGCCAATCGTCTTGCGGAGCAGTTGTCGGACGATGGCATTCAGTCCATGGCAATTCACGGCAATAAATCACAGTCCGCACGCACCAAAGCGCTGGCGGCATTCAAGGCCGGCAAGGTTCGCGTACTCGTTGCGACTGACATCGCAGCACGTGGTCTCGATATCAGCAAGCTTCCGCATGTCGTTAACTATGAGTTACCGCATGTGCCGGAAGACTACATACATCGTATTGGACGGACGGCACGCGCCGGCCACGAAGGCGAGGCCGTGTCTCTCGTATGTGTCGATGAGAAGAAACTTCTTAAAGAAATCGAGAGCCTGCTCAGGATCAATATCGAAAAGATCATCGTGTCGGGTTACGAGGTCGATCCTCGCATCAAGGCTGAGCCAATCGTGCAGGGTCGGCAGCAGCGTTCGCGACGGCCATTCAGTGGTGGCAATCCGAAAGCACGCGGTAACCCGAAGGCGCGTGGTAACGCTAATGTCCGGGGTGGACAGCGCAAGCGTTCCGGTGGCCGGAAGCGCCGCGCGAGCTAGGATGTTTCCGCGGAAACATCGGCGCCTAGCCGAAGTCGGCAAACAGCTTCTGATGCTCGGTGACGATGCGCTCGGTCTCGTCGTGTTCGACGTGGGTCGTATAGTCACCTAGTTTGAAAATACCGCCCATCAGTATCACGTCGGAGCGCGGGAACATGTGCAAAAAGCCACCATTGACGAATGTATCCCCGTCGACACCACCGAAGGTCATATAGTCGACGGCAGGGTCTGGCGGCATGAACACGAGTTGGCCCTTAGCAGGCACCAGGTTGTCGTCGCCGAAGAGCTTGGCGGCGCCAAGGCCGGTGCAGTTGAAGATAACAGGCTCTGCGAGCGCCAGTATTTCCGACACATTTGCGAAATTCTGCAGCACAAACTTGCCACCGGCGAGTTGGAAGTCCGCGACTGTTTGTCTTAGAAACACGCCCGGATCGATTTGCATCGTAACCATTCGTTGTACGTACGCGGTGGGGAACGGATGCTCACCCGGTCCGAGATCGGCTTTGTACGTAAACAGGTCGGCGATCTTGTCGTCGCCCTGAAAGTTTTGCAGGCGCGTATTTGTAAGAGTGTAGGCCTCAAGCCAGCGAATGCCGTACTTTGGTCCGGTCAGATTAGTGTATGCGTGGTGAGAAATGCGCGATGCCCATTCCAGTTGCGACTTGAAAGCATCTGACGACACGGCGGGATCGTGTGTACTGAACGGCCCCCATTCGCCGGCGGCGACATTGGATGTGGTGTGCCGGTATACGTCGCGTGTGTAGATCGTGACGTCCCAGCCTGCATCCTGCAGCAAGCGAGCACTTGTCAAACCCATAATGCCGCTACCGATCACGGCGACCGCGCCCGGTCTCTTTCCCTTGGTTTCACGAACGGAAAGTGCCGACGAACCCCACGACAAACTGATACCGGCGCCGCCGTGACCGTAATTGTGGACGATGAATTTGTCATCCATCTCCTCACTGCGAACCACGAATCCCTTGGGTCGGTAGGGTCGATGTCCCGTGATGACGCGGATGACGTTATCCATCGATACGCGCGGCGCTGCAAAGGGCTTGCGCGAGTAGGCTCGGGGATATTTGGGGCCCGCAACTGGCAGCGGCGCACAGGCTGTGGCCGATGCCAGTAACGCACCAGCACCTAGTGCTTTGAGTACGGCACGACGGGTCGCCGCATTCGATCCGGCTTCATTATTGCTCTGTGCGATCTTACTAACCTCCGTTCACGAACCGCGCGAGGTCTTCCTTGAATTTCACCATCGAGGGTTCGTGGATGTACATCATGTGGCCGGCCTCGTAGTACTCGAGTGTGATGTTGTCGCGTAGTTCGTCGGGCAAGTCCATGTGCTCGATGTAGTATTCCGTTGCAAGGTGTGGAGTGGCGAGATCGTAGTAGCCTTGTTGCATCAATACGCGCATCGACGGGTTCTGTTTCATCGCGTAAGTCAGATCGATACTGGTATTGGGGAAGGGTGACTTGAAGCCACCGAGATCCGGTTGCGCGTGGCGCCAGTCCCAGTCGCCAACGTTACCAAAGACTGCGTAGTTACCGACGTCGGTTACTTCGAGATCATTCTGGTAGTAGTCCATAAACGAGGCAAGGAAACCGGGGCCGATCGCACTTAGCATTGGATCGTATTCCATAGTTTCACCGACCCGATTTATCATGTGGCCGGAAAAGCGGGAATCGATTCGACCGGTCGTCGTGCCCGTGTTGCGCATGAGCTCTTTGACGAAACGCCCAGTGTTGATCCGGAGATTGGCTTTGTCCCAATAGTCCTCTGAAAGTCCCGTGTACTGAGACAGTTTTGCCAGAACAGCTTGGCGCTGCGCATCCGGAAGCTTGCTGCCAAGTAGTAATGCCGGCGAATACTCATTGTAGGCAAAATCACGAACTTCATTCATGAACGCCCGGAGATCTTCAGGATGTGGGTGAAGCGCGCCATGATATCTCGCTGTGGCCGCGAAGGTCGGCAGGTGCAAGACATGCGGCAGATCAATACCCATACCGGCGAAACCGGTCGCCATTTCCATGAACGGCGAAACGAGAATGACGCCATTTAACGCGACCATGTGATTGGTGAGCAGGTAATACGCAACGCCACCTGTGCGAATACCACCGTAGCTTTCACCAAGCACGTATTTCGGCGAGGCCCAGCGGGCATTCTCTGTCAGGTATTGAACGATGAACTCGGACACCGACTTGATGTCCTGATCGACGCCCCAGAAATCCTCGCCCTTACCCTCGCCAACGGGTTTTGCAAAGCCCGTGCCGACAGGATCGATCATGACGAGATCGACTTCGTCGATGATGCTGTACTCATTGAGTACGCGTTTATACGGGCCGTTCGTCGTGAATCCAGCATCGGTCACAACAGCGCGTTGTGGACCCAGTATGCCCATGTGCAACCAGATTGATGCAGACCCGGGACCGCCGTTGTAGGCGAACATGATCGGGCGCTCTTTCTTGTTACCACCCTTGGCGACATAGGCTGTAAAGCCCATCAACGCGATCGGTTCATCCTTGTCGTTTTTCATGAGCATCGTGCCGGCCGTGACCGTGTATTGGAGATTACGACCGCCAATGCGTGCCGAATGTTCTGTCACGTATTGTTTGGCTTCAGGAACTTCCTTGTCGTTGCCTTTTTCTTCCTCGGCGAACGAGTTGCTTATAAGGGAGAGGAGAAAGGCCAGGGCGATTATTCTTTTCATTGTTATTCACCATTTGGTGTTATTTCCTAGAGCATAGCGTTTCGCAGGGAATCTTTAAAGCACTGCAGATCTTCCTCGTCGGTGTAAACGTGCGGCGCTATTCGCAGGCGATCAATGCCATCACATAAAAATGACCAATAGATCAGGATCCTTGCGTGTTTTTGGTGCAACATCAAGCCTATGAAAAAATCAGCGCGAATATTCTGCTTCGCCGTGTCCGTGATTGTCTTGCTTGTGAGCGGCTGCAAGAAGACCTACTTCGATCTTGAGTTACACCCGGACGGCAAGACAATTTTGAAATACAGCTTTGTAGGTGAATTTCAATACCTAACACCGAATGATATCGGTGGCTCCGGATTTTTACTGCATTGCGACAGTGCCCTGGGTTCCAGTTCGATGTACTCGGAACAATTTCGGGGCAAGGACGACTTGGCTGACGTGTTGCGTCGTCAGGATTTGTGGAATCTGAGCCTGGCTATGTCCACTTTGAGCATTGTTGGTACTGCGAGTGGATTTGCACATCCCGAAAGCACCGTACTCCAGCAATGGTAAATGGGTCGATACCGGCATGCTGCAGTGGCGCGAGCGACTGGCCTCACGCGACGGGAATTATCCAAAAAGCGGGGCCGGGAATGGGGCAAATTCGTCAAGTCCCTGAAGCCCGGTGAAGAGCTTGTTCAGGCGCTCAACGAATTTACATTCAAGGGTGAATCGGAGTGGGCAGCTGTTGCGGGTGGAAACAGCAAGATCAGATCAAAAATCGCCTCCAATGTCGTCTCGGACCTTATTGCGGCACTGAATGAAGCGCCTGACGAGGAACACACAGCATCGCCTGTCTATTAATGTAATAAGACGCGCCTGACTTCGGTCTGTGTGAGGGAATACGGCTACCCCAGCAACGAGGCAAACGAACGATGCGATTCATCAAGATTGCTGCTGTACTTCTAATTCTTGTTCCCGCTCTATCGACAGGCACCGAGCTGGTACCTGACTGGCGTCTCACGACGGCCGACGGCGGCAGCGTGCGCCTGAGTCAGGAAGTGCAAGAGCAGCCTGTGATCCTGTTTTTCTGGGCGACGTGGTGTCCGTATTGCAAGGCCCTGATGCCACATTTGCAAAGCATCAAACTGGAACTCGGTGACGACGTGGAGATTCTCGCAATCAATTTCCGCGACAAGGGTGACCCCGTCGCATTCGTCGAAGCTGCTGGTTACGACTTCATTGTGCTAGCAGACGGCGATGACGTTGCGAAGTTGTATGGAATCCATGGCACACCCGGAGTATTGATTGTCGATCGTGATCAAGTCTTGCGTTTCGACCTGCGCGCGCTTCCGCAGCACGAAATACCGTCAAATGCTGATGAATTGAGTCACGCCAAAAAGGCAGCCTATCGTGCGCCGTACTGGGCTGCCGAGATACGCAGGTCGCTTGATTTGGTGCTTGAGGGCGCGGTGGACTAGTTTAGTAATTTGTGGTCCGACGGTAATTTGTGCGTTACCCACTTGGCCAGGCGGTGTCGCATGGCCGGCATGCTTAGCTGGTTTGCCGGTAGTGGGGTGATCGCCTTGTCGTGAACCAACAGCCGGTACGCGTATTCAATTTTGTCATTGTGAGTATCCGTTGCTTCGAACTCCACGATGCCCCGTTTGACAGCATCGTCCATGATGATTTGCAGCGCTGCTTTCAGTAGCCCTGACTCGTTTTTCATTTTCTTCGTCATTCGGCCATACTATCCGTTTCGAGCGCTGCATCGAAGAGGGCCTCTGCGATTTCTGTGGGATTGGCATTGTCGCCATTCGTCAGCACGATGACTGCAATCCCGTCACGTACATCCAAAATCATGTGTGAGCGGTGTGCGGCGAACCAGCCATCGTGTCGCGCAACTCTATGTCCTTTGTAGCGCTGAACTTTGAGGCCCAGTCCCCAACCATTTGCCTGTCGATTTCGCATTTGCGCGCGCATGTTTTTTGAAAGTACATCGTCGCCACCGTAGTCGAGCAAAAACCGCGCAAGTCGACCAAGGTCTAATGCACTGGCGTAGGCACCGAATGCGGGCGTCATGGCGCCCGCATCGTGATACATGCGGACATGTCGGTCGCCTGTTTTTTCGCCTACGCCTGCGAAAGGTCTTTCTTCACTTGGGATTAATCTTCCTGGCGGTGAATAGCCTATTGCGACATCATCGGCCGGCCCAGGCGAGCCCGCAGTTCTCATCCGTAAGGGCTCAAGCACACGTGTGCGCAAAGCATCACTGTAGGATTGCCCGCTCGCGTTCTCTATAACAGGGCCGAGCGCGGCATAAGCGATATTTGAGTACTGCCTGTCCGTTCCAGGACTAAAATCAAGTTCCGCGGTTCGCAAATAATCTCCAAGGTCACGCTGATCTGGAAAATCGGCCGTGAACCAATAGTCGAAATTGCCTTCTCGCGGCAATCCCGACGAGTGCGTGAGCAAATGCGACACGCTGACGGCAATTGCAGCATCTCCGACATCGGCGGCGATCATGTCGACGGTGTCTGCCAATGAGAGCTTGTCGGCCTCGATCAGGTTCAGTGTCAGCACGGCAGTTAACACCTTTGTCAGTGACCCGATGTAAAAAACGGTGTTGGCCGTCATCTCACGGCTTGTTGCCAGGTTCGCCATACCGCTTGCGCCGGAAAAAATCACGTCGTTCGCCCGGATTACCACAGCACTAATGCCCGGGATGTCCTGAGATTCGCGGTATTCGTCGATCACCGACTGAAAGTTAGCGTCGCTGGTCGCGGCGACGACCGTGATCATGCTGACGATGGGCAATACGGGGTTCATTTGTCGATATTACATCCAATACGGCCCAATCTGCGCATCAAACGTGCTAATACAGAACGGATGAATGACAAACCTTCACAAGCCCCTCGAATCATCGTTTCGCAGAACCGGGAGACCCTGGCCGAATACACCGTCTCCGAGCAAAAAATACTGATTGGCCGCTCAGAGTTCGCAGATATCGTTATTTCAGATCTGTTCGCGAGTAAATTACACGCGATGATTCTCGTCTACTCGGACGCACTCGTCTTGCTTGACCTGAACAGTGCAAATGGCGTGACGGTGAACTCAGTAAAGACGCAATGCTCGATCTTGAAAGAGAACGACATTATTACGATTGGTCATCATCGCCTGAAAATCGAAAACGCGCCTGAGTTGAGTGAAGAGATGCGGCAGCTGGTCGAAAACAAGGACACGTTGCGAATGAAAAACATAGTCAATGTGAAGCGTTTGCAGGAGACCCAGCGTCGACTGATCGCGATACAAAACAGAAATCCGCTCTAGCGGCACTTGACCCAATGATACGGCTTGCGTGAGGATTGGACTCCAATCGAGGAGTTCAGCATGTCGATAAGTAAACGCGAATTCTTGAAGCTTTCCGGTCTCTCCGCGGCCGCAGCCGTCATGGCCGTGGCCTGTAGCAAAGAGGAGGCTGTGGCGAGCGAGGGCAGCGGTCTTGGCTCCATCATTGGCGATGCCGTGCAAATCGGTGTGGACGAGCGGCTGCAACGCATCGCAAAAGCGCAGTCGCTCATGGCCGAGCACGACATTGATGCGATCCTGATCGAGCCAGGTTCGGCGATGCTGTATTTCAGCGGCATCAGCTGGTGGCGCAGCGAGCGGCTTACAGCCCTGATTATTCCGCGCGAAGGCGAGATTGGTGTCGTGACACCGTATTTCGAAGAGCCGAGTGTGCGCGAGTCAATGACCTTTGGTGACGACGTCCGCCCCTGGCACGAGCACGAAGACCCGTTCGAACGGGTAGCCGGGATACTCAGGGACCGGGGCCTGAAAGGCGGTCGAATCGGCCTCGAAGAAACGGTTCGTTATTTCGTCGTTGAAGGTCTGGCCAAAGCAGCATCAAACTTTGACGTGGTTGCGGCGTTACCTGTCACCCAAGCTTGCCGCATGTACAAGTCGGCGAATGAAATCGAGCTCATGCGCAAGGCCAGCGAAGTGACATTGAGTGCTTATGAGCACGTCTACACCAGCCTCGACAAAGGCATGACGCCAGCCGACGTCAATGCCCTTATGCGTCAGGCGCAATCGGACCTCGGCGGTAGCGCCGTGTGGAACATGGCCTTGTTCGGCCCGGCCAGCGCGTATCCGCACGGCACGTCACAGCCACAGGAAATAGAAGACGGCCAGATCGTTCTGATGGACTGCGGCTGTAAGGTCCACGGTTATCAATCCGATATTTCAAGGACGTTTGTCTACGGCGAAGCGACCGATCGGCAGCGTGAAGTCTGGAATACCGTCAGGAAGGGGCAGGAAATCGCGTTCGAAACTGCGCAGCTCGGCACGCCTGCCGGTGAGGTAGATGATGCGGTGCGGGCATATTATGAGTCGTTGGGTTTTGGCCCGGGTTATGCGACACCGGGCTTAAGCCATCGCACGGGGCACGGCATCGGCATGGACGGGCACGAACCCGTCAATTTCGTGCACGGCGAATCAACAGCGCTTGCACCGGGCATGTGCTTCTCGAACGAGCCGGGAATCTACATCTTCGACGAGTTCGGTGTGCGCCTGGAAGATTGTCTGTACATGACCGAGGAAGGTCCTGCCTGGTTTACGGTACCGCCGGACAGCCTGGGTGAGCCGATCGGGCGAATGGGCTAGGTGTGTCCTCCTTGTTATACTTGGCGACACCTTGTCATTCGAAGCGGGTGCTAATATGAGCAATCTGAGCAATAAACTACTGGCCGCATTCCTGACCACAATGCTGGCGGCCTTGCTGCCAGGTTTGACATTCGCACAAGATGCGCAGAAATATCAGTGCACACACGGGGAGCTGCAAAGGCGTGTCGAAATTCTGTATGAAACGGGATTGACAGTCCCTTGCGAAGTACATTATTACAAGGACACCGAGGCCCCGGGTGAACTGCAAGTGCTTTGGCGCGCCATAAACCAATCTGGCTATTGCGAGATGAAGACGCAGGAGTTTATTGCCAGGCTTGGGGAATTGGGGTGGAGCTGCAGTCAGGGTGTCGAAGCAGAGCCAGAACCAGGGCAAGAATCAGAGCAAGACGATGACACAGAGTTACTCACGCCAGGTGTCGATGCGGAATCGAGTGAAGATTCGGTCGTGTGACGACCTGCAGCTGATCCGGACAGCCTAGCGGCAGGAAACCGGCAGGTGTTTGGCTTGGATGGTTCCGCCGCTCGCGCAAACCCACGCGACCGCGCCAGGTGCTGTGGTGTCGGCTGTCATTGTGACGGTCTCACCGTCGATCACCTGGTTGGCTTCATTACCGTATTGAATAGTGATGACATTGCTCGCGACTGACACCGAGCTTACGTACTTGCCGGAAATATTGCCGGAATCTGCGACGCCGGCCTGCAGGTTGTTGGCTGGAAACACGCCGTTGTTCATGTAAAACTCTGACACGGCTGTCTTCGCGCCGCCGGATAGGCTGAGGCCCTCCGCTATCTGGCTGCGGACCGTGTAGTCCAGGTACATGGGAATTGCAATCGCTGCCAGAATGCCGATGATCGCAACTACAATCATCAGCTCGATAAGCGTAAATGCCTGTTGATTCCTGCTCATAACTCGTCAGAGCGTGACAGAAATCGTCGCTTAATTCGTTGCACCACATCACAGAGATTGCGCGGAACCGCGTCTCATTTTTCTGTCAAAGTTTGACCGTGCGGAAAAACTCAGCCGAACTCTGCCGCACAGGTTTGTTCACTCGCGTTCGGGGTCAATCGCCCGAAATTCCGTTCGATATTTGCGGCAACATAGGCGGCAGTGACGTAGGCGGCCACGTTCTGATTGAGGTCATCACGGTCGACTTTATCCAGCGTGTCATCTGCAGTGTGGTGATAGTCGAAATACTCGGTGCCGTCCGCGGACAGGCCCAGTACGGGCATGCCCGTTCTGCGTAATGGCCCCAGGTCGGCTCCGCCGCTGGATTTGTTGTCGCCTCGCTCAATTCCGATCGGCTCGAGAAGCTGATGCAGTTCAGCGACGATATCGAGTGCGTCTTCGGCAACCTGCGAAGAAAATTTCCAGACCGCACCCGGGCCGAAGTCGGCCTCGAGGCCGACGACATGCTGGTCGATGGAGTTGGCATGGTCCAGCGCATATTGCTTCGCGCCGGACAGGCCGAATTCCTCGTTCGCAAATAATACGACGCGAATTGTTCGCCGTGGACTTTCGCCGCTTTCCAGGATCATTTTTGCGGCGGCAATAACAATGGCGACGCCGGTACCGTCATCGATCGCACCGGTGCCGAGATCCCAGGAATCAAGGTGTGCGCCGAGGATGACTATTTCATTGGCAAGTTCACCGACTCCGGGCACTTCGCCCACGACATTGGCGGATAGCGCTCGCGGTAAATCCCGCGCGCTGGAATGCAGGCGTACTGTCACGGGCTTCCCCGACTGGATCGCGTAGGTGAGAATGTCAGCGTCGGCATTCGCGAGTGCGACGGCCGGGATCGTACCCGGAACATCGTTCGCCCGCATGCTGCCCGTGTGTGCGACTCGATGTGTCGACGTGCCGGCAGACCGAATGATGGTCGCAAGCGCGCCTAGCTCTGCCGCAACAACGTGACCGCATGAACGAATGCGAGTCGAAACGCTGTAGCCGGCGCCGGTTTTGAAGCGTTCCATGACG
>JADFLJ010000251.1 GCA_022564475.1 Pseudomonadota bacterium | reverse complement strand
GAACGCAATTTTAGGGCCGAATAAATACTTAATGAATACGTAGATATTTGGCCGCGTAGGTATTTCTACAGCTCCAGTATAGTCAGTTTACGAGCCTGGCCGTAAACATGATCCAGAGCTTGCGCGTGTCTGTGGCGAAGCTGCCAGCATCATAAAAAGCAGCCTTCAAAACAATCGAATAGCGTTGTGTCAGAATCTTCTTGATCATCAGGTCCCATTCACTGCCGTAGACCGGGCCGCCAGCTTCAGGATTGAATCGGTGATAGATAAGCGACACTTTCGCGCCGCGAAATGCTGTCGCAACTGAGACATAGAAGTCTTCAATACCGGCGGCAGGCGTTACGACGAATTTGTCTGCCCAGCCCTGGAACGCATGCAAGGTCGCCAGGGGCGTCTGGAACGCCTGGACGGAATGACTTCCCAATACTTCGTAGCCCAGCGTTCCGGTGATACCCTTGGCGGTAAGCGCAGCTTCCAGAAGGATATAATCAGCGCTGTAGTTGTTGGGATTGTCACCGTAGTTGTCCTGACGCGCGTATTCCATCGTGTAACGGGTTGAAATTCTGTCGTTGATCGCGAGGCTTCCGCGGAAACGAATCCCCAAAGTCTTGCTCGACAACAATGGCGCGTCCTCGATATCGAGGAGATAGGCATATGCGGCAACATCCCAATTTTTCGACCACTGATGTTTTACATTCAGAACATGTGAGTCGCTTCGAAAATCCGCCGCGGGTACGCCGCTGTCAGGCCCGAAGATACGGTTGACTCGATCAATGTACGCGTACTCAATTTCAGTATCCGGCAGCGACGAGTTGATAAGCGAAAAGCTGTCGTAGGTCTGATCATTTTGCCGCCATCCGACATCCCCGATGAATCTGTGATTATCAAAGCCTATGCGTCGCCGGCCTGCATAAAAAATAGTGTCTTCGATTCCGCTAAATTGGATCAGCGCCTGGTTAACGACAGTGCCTTCGGGGTCGGCCACGACCGGTCGGTCGGTATTGCCGTTACGTGTACTGTTGTACAGATCGTTGCCTATGGAGCGCACATCATCGAATTCGATCAGGAAACCGAAATTGGAGTGGGTTGAACTCCGATACGCTAATCGTGTCCGCAGAGTCGAAGCGTGTGCGTCCTTGGCGAAGCCGTCCCGATCGACGTGTTCGTATCGGTACCGAAAGTCCAGGCTAAACTCCCCGTCGCTATTCGATTCGGTTTTGGATTTCTCCGGCTCAACAGCGTGTGCTGGAGATGCCAGCAATGCAGTCAAAGAGATCAAGATCCAGGATGATGAAAACTTCACTATTTCCCTTCCTTAAAACGCGTGTTGCAGAGTTATACTACTGCAATCTCGCAACTGGAATTCGGTGTTATGCGTAGCTGTATCCGGGAATGTACTCGTGATGGAACCCTCTGAATCGTCGGCGGTGGACCACCGTTCGGATACAGCGCCCGAGTGGCAAGCGCTGCTCGATGCAGCCGTCGATGCCATTATCGTGATTGATCACGCGGGTCGGATTGAGACCTTTAATGCCGCTGCGGAGGTTATTTTCGGATTCAGTGCCCAGGACGTTCTGGGAAAAAATGTGTCGCTTTTGATGCCTGAGCCTTATAGAAGCAAGCACGACGACTATATTCGTAGTTATCTTGAGTCTGGCAATGCCAAGATCATTGGGTTCGGCCGGGACGTTCAGGGTAAGCGACGGAGCGGATCGATTTTTCCTATTGGTCTTTCCGTCGGCGAAATTCCAACTGGTGGTCAGCCGAAATTTGTCGGCATTATTCAGGACATAACGGAACGCAAGCGATCAGAAGAGGAAGCGCATCAGATACGCGAGAGGCTGTCGCAGTTCGGGCGCCTCAGTACGCTGGGTGAAATGGCGGCAGGTCTGGCCCACGAGTTGAATCAACCGCTAACCGCGATCGCAACCTACACTCAGGCCTGTCAGCGCCTGATCGAATCCGGACAAAGCGACGATGACGAGATTCTTGCCACGTTGAAGAAATGCGACGCGCAGGCCCAACGAGCCGGTGACGTTATCCGAAGACTCAGACAATTCGTCCAGAAAAGAGAACTTGGTCGTCAGGAAGTGAGCTGTGCCGAACTTATACGCGATCTCGAAGCACTCGCTGAGGTTGATGCCCGGAACAATGGTATTCCGTTGACGATTGACGTTGCCGAAGGGCTGCCAAAAATCATGGTTGACGCCGTGCAAATTCAGCATGTCATCCTGAACCTGATT
>JADFLJ010000075.1 GCA_022564475.1 Pseudomonadota bacterium | reverse complement strand
CTTTTGTCGAAAGTAGATCGCTTGCTGTATTTTTAAGATTAGAGGATCGGACGCGGTTGTGCCTGCCCCTCGAGTCCATCGCCAAGCGTCCCAAATCGCTGTCGTTATTATCCCCTATGCGTCTTGTTTTTTTCCAAACGCCGCTTGTCTGATCAAGTTCCGTTTGCGCTGGACGTATTCTAAAGTAGGGTCGGTGACGTTGCCAGCTCGCACGCTATTTGCGTTATGACAAACGCGCCCTTGCGTAACTTAAAATCGCTTTAGGTACCAATGGCAATTGTTTGAGAAAACACGAGAAACCTGGCTTCGGACGTGGAAGCGTGCTGCCCCTGATTGAGCAGCAATGGATCATTAATTTTGCATCAGGAGTCGAGCGAAAGTTTGCTGACGAGTCATTTTGCGCCAGCCAGAATAGTTGCGACAATTACTCATTCGCCTCGATCTCGCCATTCGGCGACAGGACGTACTGATTGAACTGAAAGCCGATGAAAAAACTACCCGTCTCATCCGGATTCTCAGTGACCATGATGTCCTGTGGGCGTACCCGTCGCTTCGTGTGGATACTCAACAACTTGGCAATACTCGGTTTCTCTGCTGCATATACGATGTCCATGTCGTCCTCCTTGGACTTTCCGTGTCATTCGCAGCCAGAGTAATGCCGTGCCACTTAACGGCGCCTGAAATTTATCTGAATCGGGACTGAATCAAATCGAGGACGGCTGGAAAATCCTGCATCTGGCACTGGTCATCGCGCAATTGGTAGACGTTGTTCAGTGACTGACGCCAAACAGAGACACTTCGTCACACCGGATAATCAGCTAAAAATCAACGCACTGGACGAACTGTTGTTTAGCCGCCACCCTATCTCCGGGGATCATTAGACAAACGGGCATCGCGATAGCTAACATTCGGGCCGTTCCGGGCCAACGCCCACTTCGAACACTCTTATATGCAAACATCAATCAGGATAATCCCATGAAATCGCTAATTCTTTTGGCTGGCCTGCTCGTTCACGGTATCGCCGTCGCACAAACGGCCGAGCAACAGGGGCCAGGGCTCAGTTATACATACGCAGAGCTGCGCTTCGTCGATGTTGATCGCAACGGCGGTGATGGGCTGCAGTTTAATGGCTCGTATGAGCTGGAAAATAACTGGTTGATCGTCGGCGGCGTGACAGCGCTGGACTTCAACAACAACGTCGATTTGACCACGGTGGAAATCGGGGCCGGTTACGTATGGCACTACTCGGAGACCTTTGACCTGGTAAGCACGCTGCGTTTCGTTCGGGCTGATGTTGATACGCCCGGGGGCAGCTCCGATGACAATGGTTTTGCATTCTCGGCGGGCGCTCGCGGTCTATTGGGACCGCAATTCGAGATACGCGGATCCGTTAACCACATTAACCTTAACAACAGCGACACCTACCTTGAACTTGCAGGTGACTATTATTTCACGGAGCAGTTCTCTGCAGGCTTGAGCCTGGAATTTGCCGGTGACACGGACGTATTTACAATCGGCGCGCGCTGGTTCTTTAAATAATTACGCCTCGTCAAGCACCCTCCAACCACAGGTAGATCGGCAACGCCAGATACGCGGTGCCGAAACCAATCAGCCAGACTGCGACCGACGTCCAGTAAAACCGGATGTTCCAGCGACGTATATTTTCACAGTGATCCGCCAACTCGGGATCCGCCGGGCAGGTGCGGCCCGGGCGATACAGCAACCAGGTCGTGAGCGCCAGCAAGCCGCCCGTGGCGCCGAACATCCACGCCTTGTACTGCGCCAGCGACATCAAAACAGGCAGGTTAGCGAAAAGCGCAGCAGACACGGCACCGAGGCCGAGGGACACCAGCAGGATCGGCAGCGCACAGCAGATCAGCGTCGTTGATGATGCGAATAACAACAACCACGTCCATCGCCGCGATGTTGCCATTTCATCCACGGCTGCGCCCTTCAACCATCAACGCCTGCGTCGTGGTCATGGTCCTCCGGAATGTCACGCAAATCATCCGCATCATGTTCGTGAGCCCCCATTGAGCAACCTGACGATTTCTCAAAAGAACGGTAGGTAAAACCCTTGTCGAGGAACAATTGTTTCAGCTGCGCATCAGTAAACGTCACCTCTCCATCGGCACAGACAAAAATAGTACCCGTTTCGAGGTTGCTGCCGACCGCGTGCACACCGGCAATCTTCATTAGCGCTCGCTCGGACGTCGCCACGCAAAACGGACAGGTGATGCCATCCACCCGAATGTCGTACTGCACGTCGTCGGCGCTGGCAATGCCGGCCACTGTCATAGCCATTACTAACAGGACAATTGATTTCATCGTCGCCTCTCGAATTTTTAAAAATTGACCCGGATGCTGGTCAAAATGGAATAGTCGGGCTCCAGGGCCGTGCCATTGAGATCGCTTAGGACCGGGATTTTAACACCAAAATCAACAATCCAGCGCCGTGCCGCATACTGCAGACCGGGTGTCAGGTACAGCAGAAAACCACCGCTATTGGGGTCTGTGACTCCGCTGATCCGATTGCGTTCACTGTAATTGGCGCTGAGTTCGAGCACGCCATAGACAAATGCAGGCGTCTCCCGCACGACCTTCGCAGGCGACCAACGATACTGAAAGGAGACGTCAAAGCGGGTGGCATCGCCACGCTCGAATCCGTTCGACTCAGCGTTGAAGTCATGCCTGAGCTGAGTGTCGAGCACCCATTGTGTACTCGCCAGCGTCGCAATCAGGCCGGCAAAGGCGTCCAGTGAGCCATCCCCGGTCGTGCCCTCTTTGCCCGTGGGGAATCTTAGCCCGGCGTATGGGGCAATGCGGAAAGTTCGTCCTGGTTTATCCGAACGGAGCAGCTCGTAGCGCGCGAATAAAGCCGCGTCGCCCAAACCCGAGTCGGTGGTCCTGATATCCCCGATCGTGCGTTCGATATTAACGACCGGCAGCATGCCAAAGATCGCCAGTTTCGATGTCAACCCGTAGCCCAGCACGGTCCGCGCCTCGAAGCGATCCACGTGACGATTCAAGCCGCCCAGACTATCCGCCGCATGCGTCGCGACAAGTTGCGCCCGAACGATGATTGCATCGTTGCTGATCGGAAGAGCCGTGTTCGTGGCGATGGGTGCAGCCCAACTCGCCGGGATCACGACCCACAGCGTGAGCAACAAACTCATCGCCAGGATCGACGGCCGCCAAAACAATGTTTCATTCATCGGGTGCACACCTGCAGCAGAAATACTGAAGCCCGGTCGGGAATCAATGTGCCAGTTTGTAACTGACATTTCCCTTGTTCACAACGATCAACTTGCGCTCTTGCAGCTCTTTGATCAGTGACGCGAGTTCTCTCTTATCGAGTTTCTCGGTGAAAAGTGTGTTGATCGTATTCTCCAGCGTCCGGACTTTCCGCGGCCGGGACTGGCCGCGCCCGCCCAGGTTCTTGACGATCGCGGCGATCTTCTTGTCGCTACTCGTCTTACTCGACACACGAAGTATCGGAATCTGCACCAGGTCTTTTACACGCTGAACTCGAATTTTTCGTTTCGCGAGATGATCGATTAATGGGTCAAATCCCTTGTCTTTGCTGACGATATAAAATCTTCCATCCGGATCTTTCGCCGCCAGCTCACCGACATAACAGGCAATGTGAAAATCCAGTGCGTTCTGCCCATTACCGGAAATTTTGATGTATTTGGCGTTATTGCCCAGTAGCTGCATGGAGTCTGCGAGATCGAAGGACACTTTCGTCTGACTGGCACCCACAAAAACGTAGACCTGGAACGGATGTTTGGTGAGAAGCTCCAGGTTCCTGGGCTGGACGTTTTCGAAATCGATCAATACGTAGTTGGTAGCCAAGCCTGTCTCCAATTGTAGATACGACCTTGCGACGCTAGCGTTCGGCGACGAATGACATCGTTAATTTGATCACAGTCCTTGTTCTGCAAATCATGAACCAATGCAGGCTAATTGTCGATTTTCGGCTGTAAATCAAGGAAGATCAGCGATCTGTCATCGTAGAAATGACGCGCCATTGAATAAGAATAAACTTCTTTTCCTATTACCCTCTTTGCTGGGCGTGCTGTTTTTTCTAACGCCGGTGCCGTGGAATGGCAATCCGACCATCGTGATTGGAATTATCACGGCGTGGATCAAGGGCCTCATGGGTGACTACGGACTGCACATCGTGGTTGGGCTCACGGTCCTCACCAGTGTTCTGACATTGCTCGGGACGGTTCTGCATGTGCGCTGGATAGTCCAACACCCGAAACTCAAAGATCTGTTCGATGTGCCGCCAATCTGGCTTGGGATCCGACTACTGGGTACCGCGTTCGGCCTGATTTATTTATTCCAGATCGGTCCGGACATTCTGACATCGGACGCTATCGGTGGGGTTGTTTTTGTCGACATCGGTGTCAACGTTATTCCCGTCTATATCGTCGCGTGCCTGTTACTACCGTTTCTGACTGACTTTGGTTTCATGGAATTTACCGGCACGCTCGCCCGCCCGCTGTTTCGCAAGGTTTTTCAGTTACCCGGCCGCTCGGCGGTTGATGCCATCACCTCTTTCGTTGGCGCCTCGTCAATCGGTTGTTTGATTACGATCGGTCAGTACAACAATGGCAATTACACCGCACGCGAAGCCTGCGTGATCGCGACCAACTTCTCAGTCGTCTCAATTCCCTTTTGCCTGGTGGTGGCCGCCGTCGCAGGGATCGAGCAATATTTCATCTCCTGGTACGGCGTCGTCGTATTGGCGTGCCTGATCACGGCAATCATAACGTCAAGGTTGCCACCTCTGTCGCGAAAGGCGGATGCTTATATTGGCGGCGAGCCCGGTAGAACAGTTGCCAGGTCAGCCGACTCCGGTTCGCTGTTGCGAGAGGCCTGGGACAAGGCACTTGCGCGAGCTGAGAACGCGCCCGGCATAAAGGAATTCCTGACGACCGGGCTGGCGAATATGATGTTTTTCATGTTCTCAATATTGACAGCTGCGATGGCACTCGCAACGCTTGCGTCCCTGGTCACTTTTCACACGCCGATCTTCAGCTGGTTAGGCTATCCGTTTATTGCATTGTTAGAGCTTGCACAACTGCCCGATGCGGCGGCTGCGGCAACCGCATTGTTCTCGGGCTTCCTGGACCAATACATGCCGGCCATTGCCGCCGCCGGTATCGACAGTGATGTAACAAGCTTCGTTCTCGCGGGTCTGTCGGTCTGCCAACTCATATTCATGTCTGAACTCGGCGTCGTAATCCTGCGCTCCAGCCTGCCACTCAGCTTGGGGGATCTCGCTGCGATTTTCCTGTTACGCACGGTCATCGTGCTGCCGGTGCTGATCCTTGGAGCACACTTCGTCGTAAATTGATCCAGGCGACACAATAAACACCCCTGTCGCTGCGCCGCCACATTGAATCTCCACCACCCACAGCTAAACTCCAGAGTCATTAGCAAAAACTTTTGCTTGGCCCTGCTGGCGTTTTACTTAATAATGCAGTATGGCCAGGCAGGATGTGCAATTCTGCGGCTTCTTTTCTAGCCGCAATACAGGAAAACGGCCTCCGTAACGAGGCCGTTTTTTTAATGTCGTTGTTTGCTGAGTTAAGACGACGCGATATTCAGCTCCGGAGAGCTTTCCAGCGAGCCCGGATCGCAGCCGCAATGCGCGGTGAAGTGGGCAGTAGCCGCAAAAGTCGCTCAAACTCACGTCTGCGAAAGTCCGTTTGCCAGATGTCCACCTCCGGCAGGCGGGCGAAGCGCCGCTTCCTGCGTGTCGAGAGGTACAGCGTATCCAGCAGGGCTTTCTCGGCCGTCGCGATGAGATACGGCTGATGAGTTTCACTCCATTGCGTGCCTGCTCGCATCAGTTCCGGTTTTATCTGCAGGAACTCGTACAGGCCAACGGGCGAGCTCAGTGTGCGTGCATGCCCTGTCGTTGCAATCTGCATGCTTTGCGGGATCTGCGATACGAGGCCGTGAAGATGGAGGGCCGTCAGGAAAGAAATATAGCCTTGTTCCTTGCCGAGCAGGTACGGCACACACGCCAGCGGATGAAAGTGAAGATGGCCGGTATTTGCCCACAGGCCTTTCGTTATTCGGGTAAGGAGTTTCTTGTCGGACAATCGCAGCAGGCGCTTTGAGGCTGCGGATATCGACATGTCACTGTAATCGGCAAAATCGCGTGTCGTGAAAATGACAAAATCCGGGTTATTGAAAATATCAGGCATTAGCGTCAAGTGTGTTTAGAACGAGTTCTTGTAATGACACCCACGCAGGCCGGGTACCGTATTCGTCACGGCTCCCGGTATCCAGAAACTCCACCACCTGTCCCTGGTAGTCGTCCCAGGCAAGTCCCGTCAGGCAATCAATCGCCTGAGCCAACTGCGCTTCGGGGATCAGTTTGTCCAGACTTGTCGAAGGCGCATATCCCCCTCTGATCAAGATGCCAAGATCAAACACATCGCGCGCCTGTGTCACCGCCCGGCCGGCCAGCGCCTTGATTTTCTGCACGACAGCAGCATCACCGGAGTAGTGTTTGCAACGATAGGCCAGTTTTCGATACTGGCGAGCGATGTCGGGATCAATCAACTCCGTGACAGCGTCATCGCCTGTGTGTCGGGTCCTTCGGGAGAACTCGAGCTTCGTTGGCAGCCGCTGCCCCGCTGCTGTGATCAAGCCGAATCGAAAGCGCTGTGTTGTCTCGGTCTGTTTTGCCTTGCTCGGGTCATTGATCTCGATATCGTCGATACCGTACAGACGCAGACTGCGTTTGAAGGCCGCGTCCTGCAGTATCTTGTAGCCATTCTTTTTCAACGTCGCCACACTGCCCGCGAGCACATCGATGTCCATGTCTTCGGAGTAGCGCGGGCTCTTGAAAAAGAAGCGCAGGTTTACACCACCCTTGAGTACGTACATGCCTGGGCCGGACAACTTCAGGAGCCTTTCCAGGAAGCAGAAATGAAAGACTTCACGGATTCTGGTTTCGGAGAACATGTTCAATTATGAATCTATATTGCCGGAATAGTCAATACAGATACGTATTTAATCCATTGCTGTTGCTGCTGCATAGCTCGAAATTTGCGGCATCACTTCGCCCTGCCCCAGTAGTTGTAGCTCAGAATACGGGGACCCGGGACGTACATGCGCTCATCGTCGGTTATTTCAAAACCCGCTTGCGTAATCAGCGCCGGTATGTCGCGATTCATGTTGCAGCCACCGGCGATACGGCCCCAGCCGGAATTCAGGCGATGTTGCCAGCGGCGAACGCCTTCATCCGGCGCGACGCCGTGCTCGCAAAAAAGCAGGCTCCCGCCGGGCTTTAATACGCGCCGCATGCCTTCCAGCGCCGTAAGCACATCCGCAATCGTGCACAGAGAATAGGTGACGAGAACCGTGTCCACGCTGTGCGCCTCTAGCGGAATGCTCTCGCCCGGCAGATCAATGAACTCGACGTCCAGGTCTGATGCATCAACCATGGGTTGCGCCTTGCGCCGCATTCCCGCGGAGGGTTCGAGGCCCCAGATCTTGCGAACTTTCCGTTCATCGTAGAAAGGCAGGTTCAGACCGCTGCCGAACCCGATCTCGAGGACATCCCCCTCGGCGAGCGGCACAATTTTCTCACGCTGTTTGCGCACGGGTTTTATCCCGCACGCCACATTGATCAGGTGTGGAAGAACTCGTTCGTCATAGAAAGTCATAACCCCAAGATTAGGGCATTGGAGTGACAATATCCGCCTGGCATCGTACTGCCGGTCCTTAATCATCGGTGCGTTTTTTGTCGTAAACTGACGCTCACGACAAATCCAATGACTGACTCAAACAAAAAAAACATCCCAATCCTGTTGTGGCCGTTCTACGCGGTATGGCGTGTGGTCAGCTTCGTTTTCGAACTCATCGGTCGCATTCTGTCAGCGATACTCGGCATCGGCTTTATGTTCGCAGGCGTCGCCATCACTTTGAGCGTCGTCGGTGCACCGCTTGGCATTCCACTCGCCGCACTGGGTTTTTTGCTGCTGGTTCGATCGCTGTTCTAAGCAGGAACGCTGCGCATGCACATAGAAGTCTGGACGATGTACGTTGTAACCGTACTCGCGATGATGAGCACGCCGGGACCAAGCCATTTGTTGATGCTGTCGAACAGCATGGCGCACGGATTCAGACGCTCTTTGGCAACAGTCGCAGGCGACCTCACCGCGAACCTGTTGCAGATGCTCGCCGCTGGCCTGGGTCTTGCCGCCTTGCTCACGGTCTACGGCAACGCACTCGTGATCATCAAGTGGCTTGGAGTGGCCTACCTGATCTTTCTCGGCATACGGATTATTCGAAATGCGGGAACACAGAACGCTGACTCGCAAGAAGCAGCACCGGCATCCGCAGGAAAGCTGTGGTTACAAGGATTCATAACCTCAGCGACAAACCCGAAGGCGATTGTTTTTTTCGCGGCACTTTTTCCGCAGTTCATCAGCGCAGACGGAGCTTTCTGGCCACAGTTCATAATCCTCTCGATCACCTACATCGTCATCGACGGATTGTTCCTCTGTGCCTACGGCATGGGAGCGAGCTGGATCGCCAACCGGTTTACAGGATCCACACGCACGACAATCGAGAAAACCGGCGGCGGTCTGATGCTGGGTGCCGCAGTCTTGTTGGGGCTCAAGACCCTGAGCGACTAGGCGCCCTGCACCATCTGGGCGAAATTTACCGGTATACTACGGCACTTCGCGATGGCCAAAGAATAATAAATGTCTCTATTCAATGAGTTAAAGCGCCGCAATGTAGTACGCGTGGGCGTCACCTATGCCGTCATCGGCTGGTTCGTCGCCCAGGTGGCAGAATTTGCCTTTGAAAATTTCGGCGCGCCCGACTGGGTTTTAAAAACCGTCGTCGTCCTGTTGTTACTCGGAATGCCGCTCGCCCTCTTTTTCGCCTGGGCATATGAAATTACACCCGAGGGCGTCAAACGCGAGGAAGACGTCGACCGGTCACAATCCATTACCCCGTCAACGGGTCGCAAGCTGGACTTCGTCATCATTGCCGCACTCGTTGTCGCGCTGTCCTACTTCGTCTGGGAACGACGAGCAGATATCGAGCCAGGTGCTATCGCCGACCAGACAACGACCGATCGAACAGATGTAGAGCAAACCGCAGACGACGCGGCTGCGTCAGTCCCTAACGTTCGCTCGATCGCCGTATTGCCTTTCGTCAACATGTCTTCGGATGAAGATCAGGAATGGTTTTCTGACGGCTTGACTGAAGAAATACTGAACGCGCTTGCCCGTACGCCTGACCTGCTCGTAACAGCCCGCACGTCGTCGTTCAAATTCAAGGGCTCACAGGACGACATTCCCACGATCGCTAAAGCGCTGGGCGTGGCATACATCCTGGAAGGATCGGTGCGCCGGGATCGCGACCGTCTTCGAGTCACTGCACAACTTATTCGTGCAGCGGATGGATTTCATCTCTGGTCGCAAAATTACGACCGCAAGCCCGAGGACGTCATCGCGCTACAGGAAGAAGTCGCAATTGAAATCGCGATCGCATTGAAAACCGCGATGGACCCGGATGCGCTGGCAAGCATGGTGTCCGCAGGCACGCGCTCTGTTCCGGCGTACAACGCCTATCTACAAGGATTGGCCTACGGCGTGAGTCTTTTGTCGACCGGAGACTCCTACACCTTTCTGAGTGCACGCGACGCATTTGAACGCGCGATCGCGCTGGATCCGGCGTTCTCGCTGGCACACTGGGAATTGGCCAAGTTTTGGGCCGCCCAACTCGAAACGACAAACATTGTGTCCGGCATTGTTGAGATCTCACTTGGCGAAGCATTTTTAAATTTCGAACAGGCGATCGACAACGCTATTAGCTTCACAGTCGATGATGCCAATAGAACTCGGTTTCGCGTAGGCAAGGCGATGCTAAACATGAAACTGGCGCAAGCCTTGCGCCTGAACACTGACTACCTGCAGCAACGGCCAAATGACCCTGGCGCGCTAATATTGCAGCTGGATCTGTTCGCGGACCTGGGGATGGAAGACGCGCTCAATGCTGCGATTACGGAATACCAGGAGAGCAATGGATATGACATCGTGGTTTGGTCCAGTATATTGACCTATTCCCTGATTAGTGACGACAAGGCATTTATTCGTGCGCTCGCAAAGACGGCTATTGAACGTGTTGGCGACGACAGCCCGTTCATAGCCTACCAGGCACACCGCTCACTGCTCTGGGCCGGCGATATCGATGGCGCGAGCCAGCTACACTCCATCCTGCGCGCAAGCGACCTGCCCGAGGAGAGTCACCTGCTGGTTGGGTTGAGACAGGCCTGTGCCGAGAACAGACTTGTGGATGCCGCACATCTGTACGACAGATTGATCAATGAAACCGCAAGTAAGTATTCAACCGCCTGGATAGGCCACCGCATCATGGGGCAGGACGAGTTGGCCATTGAAGTACTGTTCCAGCTCGATGAATCCGGGGATGTTTCATCGATG
>JADFLJ010000074.1 GCA_022564475.1 Pseudomonadota bacterium | reverse complement strand
CGCACCACGGCCAGAATCGTACTGAACAAGCCCTCGGTCGCGCCACTGCAGACGGTCACCTCTGAATCAGCATCGATGCGACGACCCTGCAGTCGTTCGGTCTTGCCGGCGATCGCTTCACGAAGTGCGCCCACGCCTGTCATCGGTGCGTATTGGTTGGCACCGTCGTGCAGGTGGAAATTGATTCGTTCAAGCAGGGCGTCGGGCGGCTCGAAACTTGGAAAACCCTGTGCAAGATTAATGGCATTCGACTCGTCGGCCAGCTGGCTCATGACCGCGAAGATCGTGGTGCCAACATGCGGCAGTTTGCTGTCGATTTTCATGCTGTGTTGACAATGACACTGCCGTGTTCAGCTTGTCAATTTGTACTATTCGACGCGAATTTGAAACAGGATATTGAAACTCGGATAGTTGCCGGGCGTTGCCGCGTTCATTATTCCGCTCGGACTAATCTGGATACCCGTAACGGCGGGGTCGAAGCCCTGCGCGTCGGGTACGGGTACATAGTTGTAGGGTGCGTCGCCACCAACCTGATTGCTGAAGGTGACGTCGGTTGCATAGGAATAGCCCAAGCCACTTGCAATCGGGCCGTCGACGAAGGTGATCGGATCGCCTGCGCTCGTGTCGACGAAAAGCGCTGTGTTCGCGGGCAATACATCGGTGATTATGATCGAATCACCGTCAACGGTCCCGAATCCCTGGTTCGTCAAACCAAACGTGTACTGCACTATGGCGCCCGGAATCGCCAAGGGTCCCGTGGTGCCGTTAACTGGATCCGACAATAGCTGCGAAATTTTCGACACCAGCAGCACCGGGTCCGTGCTGAAGGCAAAACAAACATCATCGACGTGCCAGAAATCAAACGGCTGGCCGGAGCCGCCAGTCTGTCGAAAGCGCAGCTGAAAGTTTGCATGGCGGCCGGCCGCCGGGAGGTCGTAGGCTCTTACAAATATCTGGCCCTGACCACCGTTGCCAGTGAAGGATTCCAGGGCGATCCACGCCCCAACATCGTCCAGGTATTCGACCACGAGGTTTTCGCCACCATCCGGGTCCTCGGAAAATGCGTCCGAGCCGCGCCGGATCCAGACTGTCAGGTCTCCGAATGTCGGATTGGCCGTATCGACGATAGCGGATACAACATTCACTACACCGCCGTTGAGGAACAGCGAATTGGTCGGCGAGGCGGACGTCGCCGAACTGATTCCTGCAAAGCCGGTCGTCTGGTTGATGGTCCAGTTCGTGAGCCCATTTTCGAAAAAGTCGCAGACACCGACGTCAATTGGGCCCGCCGGTGCCAATTCTGTAACGACGACATCATCGAAGTGCCAGTAGTCGAAGTCGAAGCCGCTGCCAGCTGTTTGCCGCACGCGGACGGACAGTGCGCCATGCAGTGCGTCGGCGGGGAGCAAGAACGAGTCCTGATATATCTGCCCGGGGGTGCCGGAACCCAGGTAGGTCGACAGCTGTCCCCAGCTATTATCTGCGCGCTGATACTCGAGCACGAAATTTTCATTGGCGTCCGGGTCTTCGCTGATCGCATCAGAGCCACGACGAATCCAGATCGAAAGGCGCGCGACCGGTACAGCAGCGTTGAAGCCCGGACTGGTCACGGTCACGGCCGTATTACTCGTGTAGCCCGCTCGCGGATTTGTTCCGGAGGTCTGGCCGCCAACGAGAATGCCGGAGACCGCAGCATTGGTCGTCGTCCACGGTGCAAGGTTGTTGCGGGAGAAATCATCACTAAAAAGAATGTCGCCGGGCGCAGCCTGAGTCATTCCGGACAGGCCGAGCGCAGCTGTCAGCAACGCTGAAAGATAGAAAAAACGCTTTAATTTCAACAATTTACTCAAAATATCGATCGCCCTGAGAGGTACAGACCCTAATTTGACTTAATTCCAGGAGGGAGCCGCTTGTTGGGACACAACACAGGTCACAAATTGGCTATTTCATTGCTCTGGCCGTACATGGCCGATCCCGTGCCAAACGCTATATTCAGGCGTATCCGACAAAACAAAAAGAATGGGGACCCACAATGAACAGACGAAATTTTCTGCGCTCGTCAATTGCGGTCGGCATGAGCGCTGCCCTGCCGGCTTCGCAGGTCTATGCCGCGCTCTGCGGGCGCTGACCACGCCCTACAGCGATATCGCAGCTGTTAGTGGGTCCGGAAGCGAGGTAGTCCTGTCGCAGACGGCCGTGACAGAGTTCTCCGACAGCCTGTGGGCCCGACCGATACGCCATGCGGTCGATTTTGCACGGGACAATAATCTTCTATTGGCAGTGAAATGCGGCGGCCATTCCTATTCGGGAAAATCGACCTGCGACGGCGGCCTGTAAATCGATCTCTCGACCGTTCGTCATGCGCGAGTGGACCCGGCATCGCGTACCGCGTACATCGCGGGCAGCAGTTTTGGCGTCGTGACCTCGTTCGAGTTTGCATTGCACCCAATGCAGCGCGAGGTCGTCGCTGGCGAGATCGTGTTCCCGCTGGAGCGCGCGCGAGACGTTCTGAGCTTTTATTCCGAGTTTATGCACACGGCGCCAGACGACCTGTATTGCGATTGTTTCATTAATGCGCCGCTAAGCGGTGAAGGTGCCGGGGCGGGCTTAAGCGTTTGTTATTCGGGGGCCGCTGCCGGGGCAGACAAGGCGCTGGCACCGATCAGGAAGTTGGGTGAACCCAATATGTTCACCAACGTTTCGTCAGTGGACTATGTGGACGCCCAGCGGAGCTGGGACGACACCGATCCGAGGAACGAAGGTGAATACCTAAAGGGTGGCTTTATTAACGCGTTCCCCGAAGAGCTTGTTACACGACTGGCCGACGGTTTTGAGCCCGACCCGCGTCGATCAACGATGTTGTACTTCCAGCATTCAGGTGGTGCGATTGGCAGAGTCGCATCCGACGCCACGGCATTTGCGCACCGCAAGTCGATGGCTTCTACACCAATGAGGTGTCCAATGAGACGCAGCGAGTCGTCAACGGCAATTATCAGGGCAATTACGAGCGCTTGCTGCAGGTCAAGAATCGCTACGATCCGCATAACCTGTTCAGGCTGAACGCGAACATCACGCCGACCGTGTAGCGCAGCTAGTACTCCGTGATTATCACATTGACGGAGTACCAGGTCAGAAGCGGAAAACAACACCCGCGAAGGCTTCTGCCTGTCCCATGATGCTGCCATCAATGCGGATCGCACAGACGTTGATGTCGGGTCCTGTCTGGCAGAACAGGTCTGTGTTCGACTTCATCAAAGTGCCGTAGGCGCGAGCTTCGAGTCGAAAACCCAATCGGCTGCTCGGGCTCACGTGTACTCCAACGCCAACAGAGCCCGACCAAAATGTGTCGCTCTGGCTGCCATTGGCTGTCGCCTTGATGTGGGTGCCGCCCAAGGTCATCGCGAGATAGGGTCGTACGCTATCGCCGCTGCCCTGATAGGTACCGCCAAATTGAAGAACCTGAATATTGGTTTCGACGGTCGGTGACGTGGCCACCGAGTCACGCAGTCTCGCGGTGCTTTGTTGCCGGGAATAAAAAACTTCCCATTGCGTGTTGCCCGTTTGCCGCAGATTGAAAATCAGGCCCAAGGCTTCGGAGTCATCAACCTCATAGGACGCGGACGACTCTTCCACGTCGAATGTGCCACCGAAGCGGTAGGCGGCAAACGGCGTAATCTCGACATTTAGCTCATCAGCGACGGCGACTTGCGTCGGCATTGCGGTCGCACCGACGAATCCGACCGTTATGGCCGCAAGGAATCTGCTACCGGGCTTCATCGTCTCAGGCTAGCATGCAATCGTTTTGCCGTCGTTGCCACGATCGCCGTGCGGCCCGTTTTCACTTGCGCTCTGGCTGCGGCTGAAAACCTGCTGTAGACTTCGCCGTTCGGTCGGGGCGTGGCGCAGCCTGGTAGCGCACCTGTCTCGGGGTCAGGGGGTCGGAAGTTCGAATCTTCTCGCCCCGACCAATTTATCTTGCTGACTTAATGGCCCAGGATTTCGCCGGGCCTTCAGCTATCCCCTGACAAAGCAGCCTGGCACCCCAGCGGGTGTCTCAAGCGCGACGTTGAACAGCGAAATCCGCGATCGCGATGAGGGCCTGTTTATATTCTGAATCGGGTATTCCGGACAGGGCAGACGTCGCCTGATCCGCGGCTTCCTGCGCACGCATCGCCGTGTAGCGTAGCGCTCCTGTTGATGCGATCACGGCCTGAATGTCGTCCATGTGATCGAGGCCGCCATCCATAATGGCTTGCCGTATCATCGCTCGTTCGGTATCCGATCCCTTTTGCATCGCGTAGATCAGTGGCAAGGTGGCTTTGCCCTCGGCGAGGTCGTCTCCGAGGTTCTTGCCCAGCTCGTCAGCCGAGGCGTTGAAATCCAGCGCGTCGTCGACCAACTGAAAGGCAACGCCAAGATTCTGGCCATACGCAATCAGTGCAGCCTCATCGGCAGGACGGTTTGCCAGTACGGCGGCGATCTGCGCGCCAGCCTCGAACAGACGGGCCGTTTTGCGATAAATGACCTTGCGATAGCTCTCCTCACTCGTGTCAGGATCGTGGACGTTCATGAGTTGCATGACTTCGCCGGCGGCGATCGTGTTGGTCGCATCGGCGAGAATCTGCATGATGCGCATGCTGTCTATGTCGACCATCATCTGGAACGCACGCGAATAGAGGAAGTCGCCCACGAGCACACTGGCCTGATTGCCAAATACCGTATTCGCCGAGTCCATGCCACGGCGACGTTCTGATGAGTCAACGACGTCGTCGTGTAGCAGTGTTGCTGTATGAATGAATTCGACAATCGCGGCTGTACGGCGATGTTGCTGGCCCTCGTAGCCGAGAGCCTTCGACGCAAGCAAGACGATGAGCGGCCGCAGCCGCTTTCCACCACTCAGGACGATGTATTCTGATACCTGCGAAACCAGAGCGACATCGCTCGCAAGACTGGTCGAAATCAGCTCATCCACAGCCTGCATATCGTCGCGTGCCAATATGAACACGTCATCGATTGAGAGAATTCCGGGAGATTTTTGGAGCACCTGCATGGGAATGCGATAATGCCCTAAAGCAGCGATATTGGCGACCGGAAATGGGCCGACTTATAGCGTTGACCCGGGGATGGGGAATCTATAGACTTCCCGCTCTTTTTGCGGCTTCAGCCGTCTGACGAACTCCACAATCGTCCGGTAAGTACGCAAATATCACTTAATTATCATTAAGTTGCAGAAATAGCAGCTCAGGTAACGGAGCAATACGATGTATGCGGTTTTTCGCACTGGCGGCAAACAGTACCGCGCGGCAAAAGGCGATGTCCTGCGTCTCGAGAAAATCGAGGCCGCTGAAGGCGCCACAATAGAGTTCGACGAGGTGTTACTCGTCGGTGAAGGTAGCAGTATTAAGGTCGGCAATCCGTTGCTGTCCGGCAGCACGGTGAGCGCGAAAGTCCTCGTCCAGGGCAAATCGCGCAAGGTTTCTGTCGTCAAGTTCAAGCGCCGCCAGAATTACCTGCGGCAGGGCTCGCATCGACAGTTTTACACCGAGGTGGAGATCACCGCGATTGGCACGAGTAGTGCGAAGAAGGCAGCGCCGCAAGCCGACAAGGCTGACAAGGCCGACAAGGCTGATAAGCCGGCAGCTAAAAAGGCAGCGGCCAGGAAACCCGCCGCCGAGAAGCCGGCAGCTAAAAAGGCAGCGGCCAGGAAACCCGCCGCCGAGAAGCCGGCAAGCAAAAAGGTAGCGGCTAAAAAGGCAGCGCCGAAGAAGGCCAGCACGAAGAAGGCCAGCACCAAAAAAGCCGCGCCGAAAAAGCCGGCTGGCAAGAAGGCTGCCAGGAAGAAGAGCAGCTAGAAATTAACGAAGTCTGCGCAGCATTTAGCAAGCGTCGGGCCGACAACACAACAGGTACAAGACAGTGGCACATAAAAAAGCAGGCGGCAGTACCAAGAACGGTCGCGATTCAGAGAGCAAACGACTGGGCGTGAAGATCTATGGCGGCCAGGAAGTGGTTGCCGGCAACATAATTGTCCGTCAGCGCGGCACGCATTTTCATGCGGGTGTAAACGTTGGCAGAGGCCGCGATCACACCTTGTTCGCGAAAAAAGATGGCCAGGTCAAGTTTGCCAGAAAAGGGCCGAAAAACCGCCAGTTTGTCAGCGTGGTGTAATGTGCGATTGCAGGCGCGGCTTTGCCCGCGAGATCGGGGCCGCCAAGGCCCGCCTGCGAGCACGAATAACAAGCCCCGCCACAGCGGGGTTTTTCATTTCTGATTGCCAGGATTCTTAGCGTATGAAATTCGTGGATGAAGCAACTATTCGCGTCCTGGCCGGCAACGGCGGTCACGGCTGCCTGAGTTTTCGGCGCGAGAAATACGTCGAGCGCGGCGGTCCGGATGGCGGTGATGGTGGCCATGGCGGAAGCGTCTACCTCGTAGCCGATGCATCTCTGAACACGCTTGCGGATTTTCGGGTTGCTCGAAGGTTTCGTGCCGAAACCGGTCAGGGAGGCGCAGGCAGAAACAAGACCGGCAAATCGGGTAACGATCTCGACGTCATGATTCCGTGTGGAACAGTCGTACAAGAGGTTGATACGGGTGAACTGATCTGTGATCTGGTCGAACACGGTCAACGGCAAAAGGTTGCGGAGGGTGGCCGTGGTGGTCAGGGCAACACCCGCTTCAAGAGCAGCATTACGCGCGCGCCGAGAAAATTTACCAAGGGCACACCCGGTGAGGCCCGACACCTCGCGCTGGAACTCAAAGTTCTGGCCGATGTTGGTCTGTTGGGCCTGCCCAATGCCGGAAAGTCCACGCTCATAACAGCGATGTCCCAGGCAAAGCCACGGATTGCCGATTATCCCTTCACAACATTGCATCCAAACCTCGGTGTCGTTCGGGTGGGGCAGCTGCAGAGTTTTGTGATGGCCGATGTGCCGGGGCTCATCGAGGGTGCGTCAGACGGCGCCGGACTGGGAATTCGTTTTCTAAAGCATCTGCAAAGAACGCGGTTGCTGTTGCATCTCGTCGACATCGCACCGCTTGATGAAAATGTCGATGCGGCGGAATCGGTCAGAGCGATTGCAAAGGAGCTTGGCAAATTCTCGACGGATCTTGCTGAGATGCCGCGATGGCTTGTGATTAACAAGACCGACCTGGTCGCGAGCGATGTGTTGGCCGAGCGTCGCCGCAAGCTGCTTGCAGACCTGGACTGGCAGGGAACGGTGTTTGAAGTCAGTGCGGCGACGGGCGAGGGCACCGACGAGCTGGGACAAGCGGTGATGCGCGAACTCGAACTGATCAAAGAGGAAGCGGACGCTCTTCTCGAAACATGAAAAAAACCGGGCCCGCTCAGCGGACCCGGTCTCATGAATCTTTGCAGCTGGGTGGATCCTAAGCTATCAAACAGCCAGCGCTTTAACGCGTTTGTTTAGACGGCTCTTATGACGCGCGGCTTTGTTCTTGTTCACAATGCCCTTGTTGATCATGCTGTCAATAACGGGTACAGCGTCTTTATAGGCTGCCTGTGCGGCTTCCTTGTCACCGGCGTCACATGCTTTGACGACGTTTTTAATCTTGGTGCGCATACGTGAGCGCAGACCCATATTGTGCTTGCGAGTTTTTTCAGCCTGTCTGGCGCGTTTTCTCGCTGACTTGATGTTTGCCACTGGTTTTTACCGTGTCCTGAGATCGAAGAGCCGCGTATTATTCGCGGCCGGACGGGCATTGTCAATGACAAACATCAGTGTCTCGCCCGACGGCCGGCTCGTCGCGAGAAGGCCAGTAGTCGGCGGCATGACCCCACCAAACCCGGGGCCATAGGTAAACCAGCCAAAACCGCGCCGTTGGTCGTCGAAAATCGACCACTGGTCGGAAAATACCATACCTAAGCCGTTTTTCTTGACGTTCATCACAGCCAAAGACCAGCAAAAGTCCGATAATTCCCTCCAGTCGGGGCATTGGCACAGGCCTGGCTCCAACAAGCCAAGGGAAGGGAAGGGAAATGAAGCAGGAAAAGGGATTTACATTGCTGGAACTGATGGTGACTCTTGCGATCGCTGCGATCCTCTTCTCGGTCGGCGTACCGGGTTTTCGCAGCGTGATTATGGATAGTCGCCTGGTGCGGGATTCGAATCAGTTCGTCGCATCAATCAATCTGGCGCGCAGTTCCGCGGTCCGCTTTCAGCGTAGCGCAACAGTTTGCACGAGCGCGAACTTCAATGCGGTGCTGCCAAGCTGCTCGGGCAGCAGTGACTGGTCCCAGGGCTGGGTCGTTTGGGTCGACAAGGACCGGGACGGCGCCATTGACGCCAACGAAATTCTTTCTGTGCAAGAGCCTATGGACAGCATGACGACGTTCTCTGCTACAAATGCGGCCCTTTTCTCCTACGATCCTCGTGGCTTCGGGAGTTCGCCCGCCGACGAATTAATGATGTGTGATAACCGCAGTGGCGAAATCGGACGCCGCATACGCGTAAATGCAGTCGGCCGCACGCACGTCAAACAGCAAGGATGTAGCTGATGCTCGCGCTGCGCAATCGACAAGCAGGCTTCTCGTTGATCGAAGTTCTTGTTGCGGCCCTTGTGCTGTCGATCGGGCTGGTGGGTGTTGCCGGGTTGCAAGCGATGTCTCTCAAAAACAATCAGTCGGCCTATATGCGCTCGCAGGCCAGCGCGCTCTTGTATGACCTGGCAGACAGAATGCGTACAAATGTGAGTGCTGCGAATGGCGGATTTTACGATCCGGCTCAGGCGGACGCAAACCCGCAATGCGGCACGCCGGCCGGCTGTTCGCCGCAGGAAATGGCCGAAAACGATCTCTCGGAATGGCTAGGCATGCTGACCGGGAAGCTGCCCATGGGCTCGGGATTTGTCTGTATTGACAGCACGCCGAATGACGGCACGGACTCCGCAGACCCGCAATGCGACGGTACCGGTACTCGATTCTCGATAAAAATCTGGTGGGACGACAATCGCGATGGAGTTATCAACGTTACGGCCGCGAATACAGAACGTCTGTCGATTAATTTCCAACTGTAAGTCTTGGCTGCGCCGGGTGAAAAAATAATGAAAAAGGAGCAACTTGGAGTCACACTGGTCGAAATTCTGATTGCGATGGTGATCGGCTTGTTTCTGGTCGGCGGTGTGTTGCAGATCCTGTCCTCGTCACGCCAAACCTACCGCGTTCACGAAGCAACGGCGAGAATGCAGGAAAGTGGGCGCATGGCGCTCGAAGTGATATCGAGAGACATACGCATGGCGGATTTTTGGGGTTGCGCCTCGGACTTGTTAAACGTGGTTAACAGCCTGGACAACTCAGGTGCGGGCTATATTGATTTCGGCGCGGGCGGCCTCGACGGTACGGAAGGGACAGCAGGCGCGGCCGATTCACTGGTGTTGCGCGGCGGCTTTAGATCCGGCCTAGATATTCAGCCACCGTATGGGCCGCAAGCATCGGCCAATATCAATATCGCTCCCGGCACCGACCTCGAGCAGGGCGATATCATGTTCATCAGTGATTGCACGAACGCGGACATCTTTCAAATATCGAATGCGAATCCAGGTGCATCAGGTACTGTCGTGCATAACACCGGGGGCGCTACTGTACCCGGCAACTACAATGCCTCGGATCCCGGCTGCCCCGGTGCCAATGCGCATTGCCTGTCCAAAATATACGGCGCTGATGCCACCGTATTTCGAGCCCAGGAAATCATTTACACAATCGGGACTGGTTCTGAGGGCGAGCCAGCACTCTTTCGAAACGGCGCTGAGTATCTGGATGGAGTTGAGGATTTTCAGGTCTTGTACGGGGAAGATACGGATGCGCCCGCGACCGCGGGTTTCGGTGTTGCGAATTACTATGTGCCGGCAAACCAGGTCACCGACATGAACAATGTAATCAGCGTCCGCTTTGCCGTTGTTACGCGCTCGCAAAAGGACAATCTTACCGGCGGCGCTACGCAAAGCTATGTTGTTCTGGGCGACTCAAGAAGCGCACCGGACCTGCGACTTCGTCAGACTTACATGAGTACGGTCAAAATTCGCAACCGGCAGTAATAGAGCCACAACGGAGCTTAAATGGGTCACTCAGTTTTCAGCACTTACTCACCTCATTCCCGGCGTCAGCGCGGTGCCGTTTTAGTCGTCAGTCTCATCATACTGCTTATCGTAACGATGCTTGCAGTGGGTAGTATGCAAAACACGATACTCGAGGAAAAAATGGCGGGCAACACCAGTGACCGAAACCTTGCTTTTCAATCGACAGAGTCCGCGGTCCGTGAGGCGGAAGTATTCATCGAGGGGATTGTCAGCCTGGGCGATTTCAATGGTGCAGCAGGCCTGTACGGCCGAACAGATGACGAACCCAGTTTCGACGATACGGCTACGTGGAACGATACGTCGAATTACATCGTTGCCGGCACCAACTTCGGATCTTACGAGCCGCCACGCTATTACATTAAGCATTTTACGACGGTGGCAGGTATTGAAGGAGCCCTGAATATGTCCGGCTA
>JADFLJ010000073.1 GCA_022564475.1 Pseudomonadota bacterium | reverse complement strand
TGGGGTGACGGTGCGGGGTGCCGCCCAGGGCGTGCGTCTGCAGCTGTCTGCAGCGGCTGCGGGCGGCCGCGTTATTGAGCTCCGTTTCCGCGCCTGGGGCTGTCCTCACCTGATCGCAGCGGCCGCCGCATTCTGTACAGGCTATACGGGACAGAGGCTGTCACACCTGCTGGAATTCTCGGCGGCCGGAATTATGCAAACTCTGGCTGTACCTGTAGAGAAAACAGGCCGTATACTAGTACTTGAAGACGCTGTACGGTCGCTTGGGGCTGCTGTTCACGAGCAGTCCGGACAACAAGCTTAGAAGCAGGAACAGCATGGCAATATCACTCACAGAATCGGCGGCCAGCCGGGTTCGAAGTCATCTGGCGGCACGCGGCAAGGGCCTGGGTCTGCGCCTGGGCGTCACGAAAACCGGCTGCTCGGGATATTCCTACGTCATTAATTATGCCGACGAAATCACGGACTCGGACATTGTTTTTGAGGACAAAGGCGTCAAGGTCGTGGTCGATCCCGACGCGCTGGCGTTGATTGACGGCACCGTGGTCGATTTCGTAAAGAACGGCCTGAACGAGGCATTTAGCTTTCGTAACCCGAATATCGCCGGTGAATGCGGCTGCGGGGAAAGTTTCAACATCTGAGTCCGGCCGGATTCATTGCCACCCCCGTAATGCCACGTAAAATCGGGGGTTATTTTTGATACCCGAGAATAAGGAAAGACGTATGACCGTTGAGCAGACGCTCTCCATCATCAAGCCTGATGGTGTGCAGAAGAACCTGATTGGGGAGATCTACTCCCGATTTGAAAAAGCCGGACTCGAAGTCATCGCGGCGCGCATGATGCAGTTGACGACCGAGCAGGCTGAGGGATTTTACGAGGTTCACAAGGAGCGCCCGTTTTACGCGGACCTGGTTAGCTACATGATGTCCGGTCCCGTGATGGTGCAGGTCCTCAGTGGCGAGAATGCCGTCGCACAGAATCGCGACATCATGGGCGCAACGAATCCCGCCGATGCGGCCGCAGGAAGCATTCGTGCCGACTTCGCGGACAGCATCGAAGAAAACATTGTGCACGGATCAGACGTTGCGGAAACGGCGGCGAACGAGATCGCATTTTTCTTCGGCAACGAACTCTGCCCGCGGTTGCGCTAGTCGCGATTCTCGAAAATCATGACGGGCTCATCTGACAAAGTGAATCTGCTCGGCCTGCCGAAGGCAGCGCTCGAGCAGTTCATCGTGGGCCTCGATGAAAAGCCGTTTCGTGCGCGACAGATTCTTAAGTGGATCTACCAGCGGGGCATGTTGGATTTTAGTGCAATGACCGATCTGTCCAAGTCACTGCGCGAAAAATTGCAGGCGTCAGCATGTGTTGATCTTCCCGTTGAAGAAGCGCGGCAGGACTCGGCCGATGGCACGATCAAATGGTTGTTCTCGAGCGGCTCGGGACAGGCTGTTGAAACCGTATTTATTCCGGAGACTGCGCGCGGCACTTTGTGTATCTCGTCGCAAGTGGGGTGCGCACTCGACTGCGCCTTTTGTGCGACGGGTGCGCAGGGCTTTAATCGCAATCTGACGGCGGCGGAAATTATCGGACAGGTTTGGCACGCGAATCAGCAACTGCCCAGACGCAGCAACGGTGCCGCGGCCGTAACCAACGTGGTATTCATGGGCATGGGCGAGCCGCTGGCCAATTATCGCAACCTTGTACCCGTGCTCAAATTGCTCCTGTCTGACTGGACTTACGGTCTGTCGCGACGCCGTGTCACGGTAAGTACATCGGGGATCGTTCCGCACATCGACAAGCTCGCAGACGACTGCAACGTCGCACTCGCGGTGTCACTGCATGCGCCGAACGATCGTTTGAGAAACCGGCTCGTGCCGATCAACAAGCTGCATCCGATCGAGACCTTGCTCGACGCTTGCTGGCGTTACGCAAAGAAGCATTCCAACCGCTTTATTACCTTCGAGTATGTCATGCTGCGTGACGTCAATGATTCGCTGCAGCAAGCGGATGAACTCGCGGCCTTACTTAGGGGCAAGCCCGCGAAAGTGAACCTGATTCCGTTTAATAAATTTGCGGGAAATGAATTTAGCTGCTCGTCGAAAGACACTATTCGGCGTTTTCAGGATCGCTTGCGGGAGCAGGACCTCGTTACAACGACCCGAAAAGCGCGTGGCGATGACATTGATGCGGCATGCGGACAGTTGGCGGGCAAAGTGCGTGATCGTGTACGTGTGAAGATGAGTGAAAAAAAGATGAGGATGGCAACTGCGTGAATATGAGCGATGGAGTTACACGACGGATGCGGTATCTGACGATTTTTGCGGCGTGTTTTCTGCTGGGAGCATGTATTTCGACGACGACGGGTCCACCAAAAAGCGAACGGGATGACAAAGACGCTGCAGCAATCTATTTCCAGCTCGGTATCCAGTATTTCAGCCGCGGCAACTACCAGCTCTCGCGGGAGCGTTTGTTATTGTCTGTCAACCTTGACCCGTCGCGAGCAATCGTTTGGTCTACATTAGCCACGACCTACGAACAGCTGGGAAATTTACGACTGGCCGAGGAATCGCATGACAAGGCGCTCAGGACGGGACCTCGCAATTTCGATGTGCAGAACCGCTACGCCTTATTTCTTTGCAGCCAGCGTCGGTTTGACGATGCGGAGAAGCAATTCGAACGCTCAATTAGTGCGAGGATCAATGATTTTCCCGAGCTCATGATGACCAATGCCGGTGTTTGCATGTCGCAAAAACCCGATTACGCCAAAGCAGAATCCTACTTTCGCAGGGCGCTTGAACGCCGGTCAAATCATCCTGAGGCTTTGCTGCAAATGGCATTGCTTAAACACCAGACCGCTGACGACCTGACTGCAAGAGCGTTTCTGCAGCGTTATCGCATCGCAAATCCTGCAAGTCCGGGCGTGTTATATCTTTGCGTGCTCATAGAGGACGTGCTGGGTGACCAAAGGGCGAGCAGAGAATGCACGACTGAGCTCCTGAGGGACTTTCCGGGCTCTGAAGAATCGAAGCGTATCCTGAGCGGCGCGTCCTGAGCGACTGACAGCAATGAACGACGACACCGAGCAAACGCAGGCAGGAAAGAGTCCGGAGGACAGTAAGAAGTCCGCAGGTCCGCTTGCAGGTGAGCGTCTGGCGGCTGCGCGTCGCGCGCAGCATATTACTGTTCTCGAGGTTGCTAAAGAGTTGCACCTGGATGAGCCCAAGGTTCGGGCCCTCGAACAGAATAATTTTGAGGTGCTGGGGGCACCTGTTTTTGCAAAGGGACATCTGCGCAAGTACGCGATGCTGGTCGGTGTCGACAACGATGATGTCTTGCAGGACTACTACAAGCTCAATCGTGCGGCCGGGATGCCGCCTGTGGTCGGCAAGGTTCGCAAACCGATACGCAAGATGTCGCCAGGGCGGTGGATTGCAGCGTTCGTGGTGCTGCTAGTCGCGGCGACAGCCTATTGGTGGTTTCTTCCGGCTGATACGCCGCAGCCGACGGTTCCCGAATTACAGCCGCCGATAAGCGAGCCGATAGCGGCCGATCCTGATGGCACGGACGTCGTGGATACCGATACAGAATCTGACAATGCGACTGCCCTTATTGAAGCGGTCGAGGTTGAATTGAGTGAACCTGTCACGGTTGAGACCTCACCGCCTGTGACGCCCGCGACAAGTCCGGTTGCAGGGGAAGTCCGGTTGACGTTGCGATTCACGGGTGACTGCTGGACCGAGATTTCCGATGCGAGCGGCCGCCGCTTGTTTTTCGATCTTGGTCGCGACGGTCGCAGCGTAAACGTCAGTGGCCAGGCGCCATTGTCGGTGCTGTTTGGCAATGCGGATAACGTCAGCGTGCGTGTTAACGGCATGGCTTACAACATCTCCGCAGCCGATCGTCGCGGCGACGAGACAGCCAGACTTACGATCAATTGAGCCCTGTTGTGAAGCCCAGAGCTGTCAAAGGAATGAACGACATCCTGCCTGAGGTCACAACGACCTGGCAGTACCTCGAAGGGATTGTTCGCGATCTCGTGCAATCCTACGGCTATTCAGAGATTCGACTGCCGCTGCTGGAGCAGACCGACTTGTTCAAGCGCTCGATCGGCGAAGTGACGGATATCGTCGAAAAAGAGATGTACACGTTTAAGGACCGCGGCGGTGAGAGTCTGACACTGCGGCCAGAGGCGACAGCCGGTATGGTCCGCGCGGGAATCACGAACGGCCTCTTGTACAACCAACGGCAAAAATTGTGGACCTCGGGTCCCATGTTTCGACGCGAAAAACCGCAGCGAGGGCGCTACCGGCAGTTTCACCAGGTCGACGTAGAAGCCATAGGCTACGAGGGTCCGGATGTCGATGCCGAGATCATTATCATGAGCTCAAGGCTCTGGCAGCAAACGGGAATTTCAAGGATCAGCCTGGAAATCAATACGCTCGGCGTGCCCTCGGCCAGGGTGAAATATCGGGAGACACTGGTCGAGTATTTTTCCAGCGTGAAAAATCAGCTTGATCAGGATAGTATTCGCCGCCTTGAGCACAACCCGCTCAGGATTCTCGATAGCAAAAACCCGGAAATGGCGTCGATTGTAGAGTCGGCGCCCGTCATGCTGGACTTCCTGGATACAGAGTCTGCAGAGCATTTTGAGGCGCTGCAAGCCCTGCTTGATGCGGCTGAAATAGGCTATACAGTGAATCCGCGGCTGGTTCGCGGCCTGGATTACTACAATCGAACGGTGTTCGAGTGGGTAACGGATGCGCTGGGTTCCCAGGGAGCGGTATGCGCCGGCGGTCGTTACGATGGACTCGTCGAGAAATTGGGCGGTCGCGCCACACCGGCCGTGGGTTGGGCGATGGGATTTGAACGATTCGTCGATCTGTACGAGGCCTGCGGTGGCAAGGCGCCTGTGCAAGAGGCAGATGTGTACTTTGTTGCCGTGGGTGAGGGCGTCTTGCAGCAGGCATTTACGCTTGCGGAGGGGCTTCGCGACCAATTAGCCGGCGTACGCATCGATGTAAACCTGGGTGGTGGCAGTTTTAAGACGCAGATGAAGAGGGCCGACAAGAGCAATGCGGAATACGCCTTAATTCTGGGTGAGACCGAAATTGCGGAACAACGCATCGGATTGAAAGCTTTGCGCAGCGCTGAGGATCAAATCAGCGTTGCATGGAATGAGTTGGCGGCAACGCTGGCGGACAGATTGGGGCCTGCCAAATAGCAGGCGATGAACATCAGTAAAAGGCCTTTCGAGTGGACGATTTACTTTCAGAAAAAGAACAAATTGAACAAATGCGCACATGGTGGTCGGAGTACGGCAATTATGTGATTGGCGGCATCGTGCTTGGCGCGATGGTCCTGTTCGGAATTAATCATGTTCGGACCAGTAAGATTGAGGCGCAACAAGCCGCGTCAATCCTGTACGACGATCTGACCAATTTTGTTGTTGATGGCAATGTCGATGAGGCCGAGGTCATTGTTGCCATGCTGAGCGCGGATTTCGGTGAGAGCAGTTATGCGGCACAGTCCAAGCTTGCCATGGCCCGCTTGTACATGGACCAGAATCGCGACCAGGATGCGGCGGACATACTCACCGAGCTGGTGGCTGCAAACGCCAACACGGAGTTCAATCAGGTCGGCCGAATTCGGCTGGCAAAAATCTTCTTGTACCAGGATAAAGCTGCCGCGGTCGTGGAGATGTTTGAAGGGCAGGAAGAAGGCGCATTCGCTGCGCGCATCGCAGAAATTCTGGGTGATGCCTATGTTGCGCTGGATCGCAGTGCCGATGCGCGTGACGCGTATCAACGCGCTCTTGCGGAGTCGGGCGGTGGCGCTACTGTCGATCAACAGTTCGTACAACTGAAACTTCTCGACCTGCCTGTCGATGTGTTTCCGAACGATGAGGCTACTGAGTGAGAATTTTCAGCCGCTTACTGGCGCTTGCGGGATGTTGCGTGGCGCTGTCCGCGTGCGGCATTTTCGGTGACGACAAGGATCCGGAATTCGAACCCGCGAAACTGGTCAAGTTTAAATCGACGATCACCGTGAAGCGCCTGTGGAAGGCAAACCTTGGCGGCGGCGCAGAGTTCTTGCGTGTTGCGTTGCAGCCCGCCGGAGACGGCAGTCGTATTTATGCCGCCAGCTATGACGGCAATGTTTCGGCATTCGATCCTGTCAGCGGCAATCGTCTGTGGCGCACCGAACTGGATATTAATATTTCGGCGGGGCCTGGTGTGGGTGACGGGCATGTCGTAGTCGTGTCAGAAGACGGTCTGGTTGTGTTGCTTGACGCGGTGGATGGGTCTGAACAATGGCGCGTCAACGTCGCAGGTGAATCTCTCGCACGGCCGTTGATTACGCGCGATGTCGTCATCGTGCAGACCGTTGACAATCGTTTGCGGGCATTAAAAATATTCGATGGCAGTGAACGCTGGACTGTTAAGGAAACAATGCCGGCGCTTACGTTACGTGGCTCAACAGCGCCGATCGTATCGGGCAGCAACATCGTTGCGGGATTTGATAATGGCTACGTCATCGCCGTTAGCATCGAAACGGGCGACATCGACTGGCGGTCTTTCCTGGCGCCTCCGTCTGGCCGATCGGACCTCGAACGTCTGTCAGACATCGATGGCGCAATGGCAATCGTCGGCCAGGACATCTATGCAGCGGGCTACCAGGGTCGACTTGGTTCGATTGCCGCGGAGTCAGGACTGGTATTATGGTCGGTGGAGATTTCCTCGCAATCGGGTGTTGCGGCGGACTGGAGCAGCCTGTACACGGTTCAGGAAACAGGCATTTTGATAGCAATGGCGAGGCGTAATGGCGCCGAATCCTGGCGTCAGGAAGCCTTGTTTCGACGCGAGCCTACACTGCCGATCCCGTTTCACACGACGGTTGCAGTTGGTGATTTCGAGGGCTATGTGCATTTCTTCAGCAATCTCGATGGGGAACTGGTGGCACGAGTAAGAGTCGATAGCGCGGCGATCACGAGTGACCCGGTCGTCGTGGCAGATCGCTTGTACGTACAAAGTGATTCGGGAACGATTGCTGCCTACAGGATCGTGGATCCTGAGCGCCCGCAAAGCGTTCCCGACATAGCCGCAGACGAGGGCGCCTGACACTCTGTGTCGAGGCTGCGAATTCATGCTGCCTGTCATCGCGCTGATCGGCCGGCCAAACGTTGGCAAGTCGACACTGTTCAATCGTCTTACACGTTCGCGTGATGCGATTGTTGCCGATTACGCGGGACTAACGCGCGACCGGCAATACGGTTTCGGCAAGCTCGGCCAGATCCCCTACATCGTAATTGATACCTGCGGCGTCGCAGGTGGCGAGGAAGGCATTGCAGAGGCGATGGTCGAGCAGACCATTCACGCGCTCAAAGAAGCCGACGTTGCAATCATTCTTGTCGATGCACGCGCCGGGCTGACCGCGGCTGATGAGCATGTGGTCAAACTGGCGCGAAAGCATGCGACCAGGTCCTGGCTCGCCGTTAACAAGGCCGAAGGGCTCGATACCACCATTGCATGCGCGGAATTTTATTCGACCGGCATTGCTGATCCCGTTGCTATCTCCGCATCACACGGTGATCGCGTCAGCGCACTCATCGAAGCGGTGCTTGAAGAGTTCGAGGACAAAGAGTCCGGGGACGAAAGCGATTCGGAAGAGGAGGACAGCGCGCTGCGGATCGCGATTGTCGGCCGACCGAACGTCGGCAAGTCAACGCTCGCGAATCGCTTGCTTGGTGAAGATCGTTTCGTTGTGTTCGATCAACCCGGTACAACGCGGGATAGCGTCGCCGTGCCGTTCGAGCGTAACGATAGGAAATACCTGTTGATCGACACGGCCGGTATTCGGCGCCGGGCGCGCGTCAAGGAGACGGTCGAAAAATTCAGCATTGTGAAGGCACTGCAAGCCATCGAACGCGCGCAGGTTGTAATCGCCGTGCTTGACGCACACGAGGGCGTCACCGAACAGGATGTCAGCTTGCTGGGGCTGGTACTCGAGCGTGGCCGTGCGCTGGTTGTTGTAGCAAACAAGTGGGACGGCATGAGCGCCAGCGATCGCAGGCATGTGCGCAACGAGCTGGAACGCCGCACGCCGTTTCTCGATTTTGCGGAACGCATCACGATCTCAGCATTGCACGGCACGGCGGTCGGCGATCTTTTACCGGCCGTGGAACGCGCGTTCGCGGCCGCCACGCGGGACATGTCCACGACGGCACTGACAAAGGCACTGGAGTCCGCGGTCGCAGAACATCCGCCACCGCTGGTGCGCGGTCGCCGCATACGACTGCGCTATGCACATCAGGGTGGCCGCAATCCGCCGGTTATCGTCATTCACGGCAATCAAACCGATAAACTTCCAGATGCTTACCGACGTTTTCTGATCAACCGCTTCCGCAAGATTTTCAAGCTCAAGGGTACGCCGGTTCGATTATCATTGAAGACGGGCCGCAATCCGTTCGAGGGCAGGCGCAACAAACTCACGCCGCGACAGGAACGCAAGCGGCGTCGTCTAATGAAGCACGTGAAGAAGTGAAATGGCTGGCGCAACGAAACGACTGACAATAGATGGCCGCTTCAGCATGCGTCGCGGCGCTTATCTCGAGTCGCCAAGCATGGCCTACGAGACCTGGGGCGAACTCAATGCTGCCAAAGACAACGCGATATTGATCTTCAGCGGGCTGTCACCGTCGGCGCATGCGGCATCCTCTGTAGAGGACCCGTCCGCCGGATGGTGGGAAGATATGATTGGCACCGGCCTGCCAATCGATAGCAAGCGGTTTTTTGTTATAAGCGTCAACTCCCTGGGAAGCTGCCTGGGGTCGACGGGTCCCGCGTCGATAAATCCTGAGAACGGCAAAGTCTACCGACTCGATTTTCCTGTACTGACGCTGGAGGATGTGGCGGACGCCGCACACGCTGTGGTTGAGTCCCTGGGCATCGATCAACTGCATACAGTGGTCGGTTGTTCGATGGGTGGCATGAGCGGGCTGGCCTACTGCGTGCAACATCCACAAAGCGTCTGCGCGTTTGTATCGGTTTCATCGACAACGCGTGCAGAGCCCTTTTCGATCGCCGTGCGCTCGCTGCAACGCGAATTAATTCGTTCGGACCCGAAGTGGCGGGACGGCAATTACGACGCTGAAGATCCGCCGCTCGTGGGCCAGCGATTGGCCAGAAAACTCGGCATGATTTCCTACCGATCGGCAGAAGAATGGGTGCAGCGATTCGGCCGTGAGCGCAGCACGTCAACGCTGGCGTCGCCCGGCGATCGTTTTCAGATTGAATTCTCGGTCGAATCTTACCTCGAGAATTCAGCGCAAAAGTTTTCCGGCGGCTTCGATCCCAATTGCTATTTGTATCTGTCGCATGCATCGGACTTGTTCGACTTCGCTGAGCATGGCGGTTCACTGCAGGCCGCGTTCAAGCGCCTCGAACTCGAACGCGCGCTGGTCATCGGCGTGCGGAGCGACATATTGTTTCCTGTTCACCAGCAGCGTGATCTGGCGTCAGGGCTAAGGGAAGTCTGTCCCGATACAACGCTCGTGGAGCTTGACTGCAGCAAGGGTCACGACTCGTTTCTCGTCGACATGGATGCGTTTCGCCCCGTCATTTGTGATTTCTTCAGGTAGGTAGCGGTCGTAAGAGCCGCTCCTATGGATTCGGCAGCAGAATAGCCGGGTCGACGGCCGTGGCGTTCAGATACACCCCGAAATGCAGATGCGGCCCGGTCACGCGGCCCGTTGCGCCCACCTCGCCCAGCTTCTCGCCGCTGGCCAGCGTGTCGCCCTCCGCAACCTGAATCTTGCTCAGGTGACAGTACATCGTGACCAGCCCCTGACCGTGGTCGACGATGACCGTGTTGCCGTTGAAAAAATAATTGCCGGTCGCCGTGACCACGCCGTCCCGCGGTGCGTGGATCGCAACACCTTCACTCGCGGAGATATCCATACCCTTGTGCGGTGCTCGGGGTTGGTCGTTGAAAAAACGCCGCAGCCCGAAACTCGAGCTGCGCGGGCCGTCAACGGGAGCTGCCAGCGATACATTATCGAGTTCATGTTCGCGATAGTTTGCGAGTGCCGCATTGATGATTATTCGTTCGCCGGCGATACGCTCCAGCTGCGCCTGGTCGGGCGTGACATAGCTCTTGTTCGAGATCGTCAGTCGTTGCTCGCGGTATTCGTGCGACTGAACCTCGAATATCACCCGGCGACCGTCATCAAGATCGAGTGAATTGTTGCCTGCTGTGGTCGCTAGCGGCAGACCCACCGCGGCGTACCAGCGCGCGTTATTTTCGAAAACCAACACGCGCTTGGCGTTGTAGGTTGCGGCAGGTTGCGGCTGGGCGGACGTGCCGAGATCCAGAATCGCGATGCCGCCTGGCCACGGCGAGTGCACCGCTTCCGCATTGCTGACCGTTGCCAAGGTGAGCAGCGCGCAAGTGAGGAACAGTCTAGTGGTCCAACAAGGTCGTATTGATGAGCTCAGCGAGTCGTGAAGCGGTTGTCCGCCAGGCGCGTCTCGCCGGCAATGGCGCGTCCTTGTCAAGAGGCGCAACAACGCGGTGAACCGCTTCACGGC
>JADFLJ010000072.1 GCA_022564475.1 Pseudomonadota bacterium | reverse complement strand
ACCATAACGCCAGTGGTTTTAGAGAATTGATTCGAGAAAGGAAGTGGTTAAACGAAAGCGCGTTCTCTTTGGTGGTCGTATCCCACCTGTCCTGGAGAGAATGCCCTGGATAGCTGAATGATGGCGATCCAAAAGGCGTGCGATTGAGCTAGTCTTGTTCATAATAGTCTACGGAAATGAAAGGTCGAAGAAATGGTGATGTTGGGCAATCTACGTAAGACCTCGCGCAACCGAGTGGGCGGTGTGCTGCGAATTCTAGTTGGCCTCGTCTTTATCATGGCGGGAATATTAAAAGTTCTAGTTCCCTCTCTCGGACAGGCGTTTTCCGGACAACTTGAAGCGGCCGGCATCCCGCTGCATGGATTGGCGCTATACACGTTTCCCATTGTCGAGACGGTGCTCGGTATTCTGCTTCTGGTTGGGTTGCATGCACGAATATCTGCCGCACTTGCCGCGGTGTCGATGGCCGTTGCAACCTATGTTCATATCGTGATCGACGATCCGTCGTTATTTCCATTGCAGCCAGTCGAACCGATCGGACCTTTGGTTTTGTTAGCAATGCTGATTTACACAGTGATTCAGGGTGCGGGCGCGTGGAGCATTGACCTACAGGAACCCACGCACGGCGGATTCTAATTACGTCCGCTTTTCCCAATAGCAGTCTTTCAATTAGACGGGCGAAACCGAGTCTCGCCCTTGTATTCACGATGCGCCTACATAGGATCTACTTGCCTATCCCTTGGTGGCTTCAATCCTCTGCAGGCTGGTCGACCCTGTCGTATATCGCAACGTCAGTTATCTCGGGGTGTCCTTTCCGACGTTCCACGACCGTCCACTTAAGTTGCTGGCCATCGTTAATCAGCTCGAATTCCTCCGACATTTTCGAGCCGTCGTCCGCCGATTTGCGCACGATGTAACGGTCGCCGCGCCACCCTGATTTTGTCGTAATTTTACGTTTGCCGATCGTCTCAACCGTCGTCTCGTCCGGCGTATACATCCAACCGCGCTTATTTCCGTAGTCAATACCGAACAGACCGGGCCAATCCCGGATTTCAATGGCCGCGACTCGTCCGTAACTATGCAAACGAGCGCCTTTACTGTCATCGGTCTCCGCATCATTTCCCATTCCAGGTACCGGCACGCCAACCGGTATCCCGGGGACGCTAACCGAGATATTCGTGCCTTTGAAGATTCCTGTTAAGAATCCCGAACCCTCTTTCGGCTCTGGCAGCGATCTGCGTACTTCATCAGTTAACTCGTCGTTGATTGCCCATTCTCCAGTCATATTGACAGAGCGAGATTCTTTGGCGGCGCCACCGTCGGAACTAAACGCAACGATTACGAAAATTAGGCTTACCGCTGCGAAAACGCGTGATGAGTACCAATGTGCCATTTGCAAGCTCCAGAATAATTCACGAACCGAATCACCGTCGATTTCCAGTCTGCTAGTCGAAGCGGTCGTTCAGGACGATATTACGCGAATGTGCGCTTTCGGGTTGCGGATTCAACTGGTCGACGCAACAAGGAAACGCCCGCCAGTATATGCGGTGCCGCCTTAGGTGCCTTATCCGCCACAGGCGTTTCTTTAATCTCAGCTTCTTTAATCGCGAATGAGATTGATCCGTAAGCAACGTCGCTCCCGGCTACCAGGAACGCCTCGAGAGACTGATCGGGCACACGAATGAGCGTAAATTTCCAGTCATCCAAGTCCGCGTAGTTCGCTTCTTCCTGCAGCCTCAGCCTCGCAAAATCAATAAGTGCGATAGCCGTTTCGCAATCTACCAGACGCGAGTTCCGGGAAATACTGCACGGCCGAGGCGACGATTTGATCGAGATCGTCAGCAGGCAGCTCAATTGGATCTGGCGTCGGAATACTGTCGTCGAGCCCAAACTTGCTCATTGCCCGGCCTATTGCGTCCGCCAAAACAGAGGGCCTTGCAGACGGAAATCTGAAGTTACCGCCGGAGAACGTTGACAGGCTCAGGCCTTCGGAATCCGGCTCGATGTAATACCCTGGGCAATATGCTTGAGGAACCGATTGCGACGGCCTGCACCGTCCTATTCCACGAACACGACTCGGGCGGTAATGCGAATTCTCAATGATCAGCGCCGTGATAATCGCGCGGGCGTCAGCAGTGTCAATGCGCCCTACTTCTTCGGATGAGATGAATTTTGTGCCGTGCTGCCGGGCTATTTTTTCGAATACGCTTGCTTCCGACTGTTGCTGATTTTTGCCGACATTCGGCAGCGAAGCTATGACGCCGGCGGAATAGTTATTCGACTCACGTCGCCAAACGGACTGATGAAATTTTCATCAGTCGCAACATGCTTTGATTCCGGGTGCTTCTCGCGCATCATCGCCTTGATCGCCTCTCCCGAGCCTTTCTTCGAGTAAATCAGGATGAGGTATTGGCCGCTCTGAATGTCTTCATGAAACTGACTGAGTTTCCGGTTCTCGACACCGAAACCAAGCATGCCACCCATCCAGGCGCCGAACATAGTGCAGAAGAGCATCACTGCAAAATACGCAGATACAGGTGTATTAGTGCCGAATATTTTCGTAGCCATGATCAGGAACGCGCCGAACATGCCAATGAAGAAGCCAATATAGGCACCGAGAAGCCCGGTACGCAGAAAATCCAGGGTTTCAACATAGTTGCTGGAATGAATACGTTCTCTCTTAAGCCCGGCTTCGTCATCACTGACTACGTGTATGAACCAATCTCTGATCCCAACTCCGTGCAAATCATCGGCAACGGCACGAGTGCTTTCCAGCGTCGGTGCGAGATAATATAAACATTTCATGGCATTACCCCCCTGTACTCTAATTATAGTTCGAATCCGGGAAAGTGCTGCCTCTGCCCTATGTTCGTTGTCGGGTGGTGGACATTCAAGGTGTCCATCCAACCCCGTCAGTCACTGGACCGTATCCGCTCAGTTGCAAGGCGATTCAAGATCAATTGGCTCTCTATTCAATACTCGTTAATGGTTCGTCATGTCCGACGCAGAAGACAGCTCGGTAAGCAGCCGTTCAAATGCTTCCCAACGGGACTGCTGATCATCGCCTTGGCTTTCAATATATTCTCTAACGATATCTTGACCCAGACTATAATTAAGGACGTAGGATCGATACTGATCAATAAACCTCACAGCCTGTTCGGCTCGAGCGCGTGAAGTTAGGCCATATTTTCGACGCTGTTCAATGGCTTCTTCACGGGAAATCTCGCCATCCAGATAGAGCTGGGCGGTTGCGGTCGCTGCATGCCCTAGCCGGACCGTAAGCTTATTCAGCCGGTCGACGATTGCTGCCTTTTCCGGATCGAGACCTGCAAGTGGGAAGAGTACGTCACGCTCAAATTCGATTTTCTCACTGCCCGGAAATGCGAGATCCACACCGTAGTTCGCGCTACCCTCGCCTATTAGTCCTGCTGGGCTGAACAGTGGAAAGATGGAAAACTCTATCCAGCCGTTTTCTTTCAGCAGCCGATTTTCTACCAGAACGTTCCACACATGATGGCCGGGATATCCTTCATGACAACCAAGGCCGACGGCAAAGTCTACTTTGGTCGGAAAATCTACATTGATCTGCATGAGGCTTTCATTCTCACCCTGATACCAGTTGTATCCAGTCCAACTTTGGTCATGAACATACTCAAGTGTAAAGCGTTCTGAGGATGGTAGAGAAATGTGTTTGGCCGATCGCTGCCTGCACTCGTCGATGGCTTTCTTCATCACGGCGTCACGAGCATCCTCCGGGATCACCAGGCTATTTCGAAACGCGTCCACCCTTTCCGCCAAGTCGCCGTCACCCGGCATAAGATTCTCGATTTCGTCAATGACGCGATCGAATTCCGAAAAATCGTAGTCAGGCAGGTTTACGTCATATATTAAGCGTGCCTCCTCCGCAAACGAAAATGTCTCCCCATTGACCATGCGAATGCGTGTATCCATCGCCCGCACTTTACGAAGCAACGCCCTATGCCTCGAAACCGACTCAGCATCAGTCAGCGATAGATTCTTAAGGTCTAAGAGCAGGCTCGATATAGCCTCTGCTAAGTCATCCTTGGATCGCAGATTATCTTTTGCCTCCTGTGCCCATTCATCGGGCCCCAGATAAGCATCGACATAGTCTGGATCATACTCACCTAACTGGAGCGCCAGTTTGACGTATCGTTCGGCCTCATCGTCCAGCGCGAAAGCAGATGTGGCAGTCAAAAGGATCAAGCAGATTGCGGGTATCAGTCTCATTTTTCCTGGGGCCTATAAGTCATTGCTTTCGGTCTGGCTGAACGTCAGCGTTGGGTTGCGGTTTCAAGCGATCAACTCATGAATTTCAAAGCCACATACGGCGTCAAACTAAAAACGATGATTGCGATTTTGTATTGCGCGATGTAGCGAACATAGTCACGAGACATGTCTACTGGATCCAAGCCGAACATCTTGGCATGCACTCTGGAAATGAATCCACGCAACGCGACGACTGCGATCGTCGAAACGGCCAACAATACGAAATTGATAAGCGTGGTCCAACCAAAGAATGCAGTTACTGTTTGTAGTGAAGTCATAATATACGCCTCTTGTTCGTTGCAATTCGGATTCCGAAATCAGCGGGCAAGCCGAGAAAACTATTCCTGATTTCGCCCACAAAATCGTTCCCACACGCTGGGAATCGCCAGTGCGCCAAGAATCAGACCCGGAAGAAAAACCAGGGGGAAGTCGATCCACCAATGCGAAGCAGGTAAGGCACCGATCAGTATTTCGACTAAATGCCCCAGTGCGTGTGCAACCATGAAAAAGGTCACCATCAGGAACACGGGGCGACGAGATTGCAATTCAAATGAACACCAGCTTAGTGCGGCCCCAAATACGATGTAGGCGAAGCCAACGTCCCGGATCAAATGTCCGTTTGGCTCGCCGGTTGCTGTCATGTCTGCGGGGATATGAAAAAACCACTCAATCGCCCTGGCAACCATCCAGACACCATTGGCGATCATCACGGCCCCAACAATCCGCAAAACGACTTTTATCATGCTATTCCACCACCTGGATCCAAAACCTTTGTGTTTTCATAATTGCAAGATCTGTCCATATCGGGGCGTTGGCACGCTGCTCGACTACCAATCCACATACGAATGCTTCTCAAGAGGGATATTTTTCTGATCCAGTTTCGCTAAATAGGATTGAATTCCATCGACCCAGGCGTGTCCGGAATAATCATCAATCAAGGCGCTGCGATACTTTGAAAGATTTCGTTCGCGATCTAGCCAGACCTTTCTTGCGCCAGGGTTTTGATAGAGGAACGAAGCGAAACCGAGACGCGTGAATTCGGCGCCGTCATCGCCGCCGATCTGGCGCAAGTGTACAGACGCCATCACAGCAGACACGTTGACCTGAGCAACCAAAATACCGAAAACCGCTGCCTCATCTTCGCTGAGTTCTTCGCCTGCCGTGCCTCTGCGCCACAGACCCACGTACTCTTTGATGCTGTTGTTAACTTCAATTTGAGTCGAAAACATCATCGAAAACCCTTCGGCCAATGCTATTTCCTGTGACTGCCGCAACTGCAATCCTACGAATATCAACGAAGCAACGATTGCGACAACTCCAACAAATTCTGCAACGTTTTTCTGACTGAGTAAGTTCATGCAGACTCCGTTTTTTTATCGCCGCCACAGACAACCAGTCGTAATCTAATGCAGCTAATTCTCAACGCAAGGGCGTACAATCCGGATACACCAAAACGGGAGAGTCAAGTGAGCATCACTTTACTACAACTCTGGATGCCAATCGTCCTCGGTACGTTCCTGGCATGGATTGCGAGCGCCCTGATTCATGTAGTGGCCAAGTACCACAACTCCGATTATCAAGAGCTTTCGAATGAAGAAGAAGTTTTGACGGCCGTCCGCAACGCTTCGCCAAAACTCGGAATTCATATGCTCCCCTACTGCGCTGATATGTCTGACATGAACAAGCCGGAGGTCAAGGAAAAATACATTAAGGGACCTGTCGCGATTTTGACTGTATTTCCGAACGGCCTGCCGAACATGGCCAAGCTGATGCCGCAACAGATCGGTTTTTTTCTGGTCGGCTGCTTTCTGATTGCGTACTGCGCAACTCAAGCGCTCTCAGCGGGTGCCGAATACATGGTCGTATTTCGCTTCGTCGCATCGGTCGGCTTTCTTGCGTTTGGTTGGGCCCAGGTTCCGATGAGCATTTGGTACGGACACCCATGGTCAACAACTGCCAAGTACCTGTTCGATGCATTGGTCTATGGGCTGATTGTCGCAGGCGCGTTTGCCTGGTTGTGGCCCGGGGCCGCGTAAGGCTAATCTGACGTTCACTCCGATGTAGCCTGCAAAAAACTCCAACTCGTGCGTGTTTTACACAAGCACGATTGACCGGAATAAACGTCGGCATTCGAATGATGTGGCTAAAGCGATCGTTCAATTCGGCCACTGTGAGTTCGGGTGCCGCTAGCGCCGATTGCTCGAGCAGGACGATTATGTTCTGGAGAATTTCCTCCACATCAACCGCCATTCCCTTACGCAACGCAAAGCACTCTATCATTTCAATAGCCGCTTCAGGGCCGCATTCCGGTAAACTCCCCGGAAAACGCGTCCATCATCTTAGGAGACGAGCATGCCACGCATGAAGCATTTAATCGGTCTAATGGCCCTGCTCGTTGTCGTGCCGTTCATGACGGCGTGCTCGGAAACAGATGGGCCAACAGTTTCTGTTGAACCGACAACCGAAGCGATGGACTCTTTAGTCACGGTCGAATGGTTAAGCCAACACCTTGGTGATCCCGACCTCGTAATACTGGACAGCACCGTACACGTAGTGCCGGATGGCGACGGAAGTTTTCAATCAGAGAGCGGCAGGGCGAGCTACGATGCTGGCCATATACCGACAGCCGGTTTTGCCGATCTCATGATCGAACTATCGGATTGGGAAAACCCAGTTGAGTTTACCGCGCCGAACCCGAAGGATTTTGTTGCTGCGATTAGCGCCTTAGGCGTTGGCGATGACACACGTGTCGTCATTTATGACTCTTATAACTCTGTCTGGGCTGCTCGCGTGTGGTGGATGTTGCGCTGGGTGGGATTCAACAATGCCGCGATCCTTGATGGCGGACTGGCCGCATGGACCACCGCAGGGCATCCGTTATCGACCGAAGTCGCGAACCGCGTAGCAGGAAACCTCACTCTCGCGCTGCGACCTGAATTGATGGTTGACCGTGACGAAGTGTTTGCCTCCATCGACAACGATGACGTTACGCTTATTGATGCCCTGCCCGCCCCACAGTACCGCGGTGATATGGCAATGTACGCCCGCCCTGGCCACATCGCTGGTGCAATCAATGTTCCGGTCACGTCGCTCACCGATGAAGGACTCTACCGATCCAATGAGGAACTGAACGACCTGTTCAGCAGTGACCGCGCCACTCGTACAATTACGTACTGCGGTGGCGGGATCGCCGCAGCATCCGATGCGTTTATCCTGGTCAGGCTTGGCTTCAAGGATGTCGCAGTCTATGACGCGTCACTGCAGGAATGGGCGGCCGATCCTGCTAACCCAATGGAAATATCGGAGTGACGACTGCAGGAATAGCACCGACGGTCCCATGCCGCCGGCTGTCTGCAGCGCCTGTCATGCCGTCGGGCGTAACGACAATAATGTGTAAACCTGAGTTTTCTCCACGGCCCTCCTGCACCGAATAGCCGCGTGCAGCAAGATCGTCGGCAATCGCCTGACCACCCACTGCAGATGCTTCGACACCGACAGTTTCGCCTCGCGCCACGACGTTTGGAAAGTCGATTGCTTCCTGCGCAGACAATCCCCAATCGAATATCGCAAGAATGGTCTTCGTCGAATACGCGAGGATCGAACTGCCGCCCGCGGACCCGGTGAGCATCATCGGATCACCGTTCTCATCGAATATTATGGTCGGCGACATCGACGAGCGTGGTCGTTTACCGGGTTCAATAGCGTTCGCTGCTGGTTGCCCATCGGCTGCAAGCGTGCCGGAAAAATCGGTCATTTCGTTATTGAGGAAAAAACCGTTCGTCATGCGTATGGAACCATAGGGATATCCGACTGATGCAGTCATCGACACGGCGTTTCCCTCCCCGTCGATTATCGCAAGATGACTCGTACCTGCCGCTTCAAGCGTCGCATCACTTCCCCAGTTCCACGCTGCTTTTTCAGCAAGAGACGCGAAATGCGGATCGCCATGCTCGGGTACTTGCGTTGGTTCGAATCGCTGCGTTGCTCTGTGCCTGATGTATGCCGGATCGATGAGCTCCCGGGTCGGCACATCGACAAAGTCCGGATCGCCAACAAAATAATCCCGATCGGCGTAGGCCAGGCGTTGCGCATCGACAAACACCTGAATTTTATCCGCAATGGATTTCTCGCTGCCATCCGACAGCTCATCGTACAAAGCAGGAATCATGATATGCACGATACCCGACGAAGGCGGTGGCACGGAGCAGATCGTGGATTGACGAAAGCCCCCGCAGACTGGCTCGCGGCTCACAGTTGTATATGATTCCATGTCACGCAGCGTCATCGAGCTTCCCGCCGGTTCCGCCTGCGCTCTTGCGACGATTGCTGCCGCAATGTCACCCTCATAAAACGCTTGCGCTCCGTCTGTCGCGATACGACGCATTGTCTCGGCATACGCCGGATTCCTGATTCGATCACCTGCCTTGATTGCCTCGCCGCCGGGGAATAAATACTCCGCTGCATTTGGGAAATTACCGGTTCGAATCGCTGGCAGGAGCGCTTCATGGTATCGGGTCATTTTATCGGTTACCTCGAAACCGTCAGTGGCCAGCTGGATCGCAGGTTGGAAGATCTCTGACCAGCTCATGCGTCCATGCGCTCTATGCGAAGCGTGATACAGAGAGACAGCGCCGGGAACGCCAACTGAAACACCCATCGCCCACTTTTCGCGACCACCGACGGGCTGGCCGTCACGCATGTACATGTCTGTTGTCGCACCGGCCGGCGCCGTTTCACGACCGTCGTAAACGATGGTCGAATCCGTCGCACGATCGTAGACCACCATGAATGCGCTGCCACCCAGTCCCGAACTTTCCGGCTCCACCAAACCTAAAACTGCGTGGGCCGCAATGGCCGCATCCACTGCATGCCCGCCCTTCTCGAGAATTGTGATTGCGGCGGCAACAGCATCAGGATTTGCCGCGCTGACCATCGCACCGTGTGGCCAGCTTTGTTTTTGTGCATCGCTTGAGGTCGCAACAGTGGCTGCGATCTCGTCTGATGGCGAACAGGCGGATACGACAAAGCAAACAAACAACAACGGGAGTCGATTCATTAGTGGTTCTCTAACAGGAATTCGAGAGGGTTTTTATTCAGCCCGCGCGTAGTCATCGAGGCGCGCAAGCACGAATGAGCATGGCCGTATCTTAGCAAATAGGACACGCCTGTGAGATGCTGCAGCCGTCAAAACGCCAGACCTAGCGAGACAAAATGATCCGTATCCTCGTAGCATTCACATGGCTCTTCGCATTTAGCGCCTCACCCATCGCAAGCGAGCTCGAAGGCGATTATCTGTACAAGGTTTCTGCGGTACGGGCAGCGCCGGGATCGATGTCTGATTTGCTCGATTGGATCGCTGCACTTAAAGCGTCAGACTATTTTGAGGATGCCGGGGAGGAACCCCCGTTCGTCATGCGGCACTCACAAGGCGATCAGTGGGACTTGCTCATCATTTCGCCTATGGGGAATTGGTCCGACTATTTCTCGGACGACTCAATTAGTAATCGCGCAGCGGCATCGGCCAAATATGCCGAACTGCTGATGTCGGGCGACGCCCTGCTCGCTTTCGATGAAGACCACTTTGCGTACGGCCCCTCGCTAGCGGCATTTTCTGTAGCGTATGGCGACAACGATTTCTACCACATTGAAATGTTCGAAGCCGCCCCTGGAAAATCCGACGAACTATTCGAACAACGTCGCATGGAAAACAACTATCTGTCGGCGACAGGGCAAACGGCGAACATGATATTCAGCCGCGCCGCCGGTTCAGACGTTGATGTTTTCACTATCGGCTTTCATAAGAGCTTCGAGGCATTCGCGGCGCCAGGCAGCGTTTCAGATGCAGACAAGGAAGCCGCCGCGATTGCAGCGGGATTCAAGGGCCGCTCCGATATTTCGTTTTATCTGCGTTCGCTAATATCAGGCCACCACGACACACTTGCCGTGAAGGTGGATTAAGCCACGCGGGTTCTGGAGCTTGCTAACGCGATTGCCGCTAATCCACGTCCTCGATTACCGCACTCTCTCGACGCAAAATAAAATCAATCAAGCTGCCTTCTTCTACTCGGGACCTGGAGCTCACTAACGCTATCGCTGCTCCCCTGCTCTCGCCGCAGACGCCCACCCCCCTCATTAAAATATTTACCCATCGCCCTATCACTGACTTTCCCCTTCCCAGCGAATCCCCTTAAACCAGTCCGTCTCCCGATAAACCGCCAAATCCTCATCAGTCATTGCATGTTCGCGTGTCATTAATGTTCCCGCTTTTTCTCCGATACCCAGCCATTTTCGGCATTCGGCTTCATCGAGCAAAAGAGCGTAAGCGCAGGCCAT
>JADFLJ010000250.1 GCA_022564475.1 Pseudomonadota bacterium | reverse complement strand
ATGCTGGTCCTGCTGATCGGACCGCTATTCATTGTCATCGCAATAGGAATGATCACGCTGCTGCAGAATGAATCCATCGTGCAGTACCTCGTGCAGAACGAAGCACTCGGACCGCTGATTGCGGTCACCAGCAAGTTAACGCCCTATTTGATCGTCGGTGCTGTGTTTACGTTTTTGTACATGTACATGCCGAACACCGATGTGAAACTGAAATCGGCTCTCGTCGGTGGTCTCGCAGGCGGCTTTCTTTGGGCCACCGTGGGCATGATATTCGCGGCATTTATCGTCAACTCAACGCGCAACGACGCAATTTACGCGAGCTTTGCGATCGGCATCATCACGCTGATATGGCTGTATCTGAACTGGCTTGTTTTGCTGATTGGCTCACAGCTCGCGTTTTATCATCAGAACCCGGCCTATCTTCGTATCGGTCGTCGCGAGCCGCGCTTGTCGAACGCGATGCGCGAACGGCTTGCGCTCAACATCATGTTTCTGGTCGGCAAATCCTTCCGCGATCCGGACAAGCAGATTCGCATGGCCGACTTAAGCACGTCATTGAGCATACCTTCAATAACATTGGCGCCTATAACAACCGGCCTGGAACAAGGTGGTCTCCTGAGCCTCACCGAGAACGAAGTACTGCAGCCGGGGCGGGAAATGACTCGCATTTTGCTCAACGACATTCTGGACGTCGTGCGCGTTGAGGGTGAAACGGGGTCGCATCAGGATCCGACATGGTCGGCGGAAATTGAATCTATCGGTGCAAAACTGGACGACGTGCTGGCGCAGACCGTCGGTGAGAAAAGCTTGTCCGATCTCCTCGACGAGAGTTAGAGCAAGTCGTAGGAGGGCCTTCAGGCCCGATCAGTCGCGGCTCAAGCCGCTCCTACGATCCCGCGACCGTCATCTCGCCGACCAGTAGTGACCCACAGCGAATGCCGCCGCGCAGATCCTGGTCATTGCCAATCAACTCAATGCGCTTGTACAGCTCGCGCAGGTTACCGGCGATCGTAATTTCGTTCACCGGATACTGGATCTCGCCGTTTTCCACCCAGTGGCCGACGGCACCGCGCGAATAATCCCCGGTAACGCCGTTAACACCCTGCCCGATCAAATCTTCGACCAGCAGGCCGGTTCCCATTTCCGCAATCAGCGCCTCAAGATCGTCGGCATTGCCCGGAACGATCAGATTCTGAGTGCCTCCGGCATTCGCCGTGGTCTTAAGTCCCAGACGCCGAGCCGAATAGCTGCTGAGCACATAGTCCTGCAGCACACCGTCTGAAAATATGTCTCGGTCCCAGGTCGCGACACCCTCCGCGTCGTAGGACGTACTCGCAATTGCTTTGAGCAAATGCGGGCGTTCCTGCACGCTGACGAAATCCGGGAATATTTTCTCGCCAGCCGCGTCGAGCAAGAACGATGAACGTCGATACTGCGCGCCGCCCGCAATAGCCCCGATCGCGTGGCCGATGAAACCGCGCGCTATTTCGGGTGTGAAAATTACCGGCACGCGCATGGTCTTTATCTGGCGCGCGCCGAGTCGAGCCACTGTACGTCGCGCGGCCGTCTCACCGATCGAACGAACGTTTTCCAGATCGGCCGGATCACGCGCGCTGCTGTAGTAGTAGTCGCGCTCCATATCACCGTTCTTGCTGCCAAGAACGACGCAGGTGATGTCGTGACTGGATTTTCGAAAACTGCCCACGAATCCGTGACTGTTGCCGTAAGCTTGCACACCACGATTGCTCGAGACGGTCGCACCTTCCGAATTGTCGATACGTTTGTCGTAGGACAAAGCCGTTGCTTCGCATTCCAGCGCCAACTCGATGGCAGCCGCAGCATCGATGTCCCAGCGATGATCAAGATCGAGGTCGCGTAAGTCCTTGCACATCATATCGGCGTCGGCGAGTCCCGAGTGCTCGTCCGCAGCGGTTAGCTTCGCGAATGAATTGGCTTTCGCAACGATTTCCCGAATCGCCTCGGGTGTCGTTTCGGAGGTGCTGGCACTGCCCTTGCGGGAGTTGCGGTAGACCGTTACCCAGACGCCGCGATCGTTGCTGTATTCAAGACTCTCTACCTCGCCAAGCCGCACTGTAGTCGACAGCCCCTTGTCGTGACTGGCTGCTACTTCGACCTGATCGACACCAAGTCGGCGCGCTTCCGCCAACGCAAGTTCTATCAGTTCTTCGAGCTTTTCCGTCCCGGGCAACTCGTTGCTTGTCACTTCATTCATTCAATCCGTCCAGACTGCCTGATTTCGCATGTTAGACTGCGCCGCC
>JADFLJ010000071.1 GCA_022564475.1 Pseudomonadota bacterium | reverse complement strand
ACAGCCAGATCGCCACATTGGTTGAACGTCACTCGCGCTACGTGATGCTGGTCAGGGTGCCCAGCAAAGACACCAAGACCGTCATTAATGCGCTCATCAAGCATGCGCACAAGTTTACCCCAAGGGCACGTGGACCGCGGGAACTCTACAAATCGTTGACCTGGGATCGCGGCAAGGAAATGGCGGACCACAAACGCTTCAGCTTGGACACCGACATCAAAGTGTACTTTTGTGATCCGAGAAGCCCTTGGCAACGGGGTTCAAACGAAAACACCAACGGTCTGCTACGACAGTACTTCCCAAAGGGAATGGACCTGTCGAACGTTCATCAAAACAGATTGAATGCCGTAGCAAGAAGACTTAACGAACGACCAAGAGAAACGTTAAACTTCGAAACACCAGCCGAACGATTTAGCCAATGTGTTGCATCGACCGGTTGAAACCGCAGTCACGAGCCGTCGGTCGCCGCCGCTCAATCAAGCAAATTTCTTGAGTCGGCGAATATGGCCATCTTATGGTCTCCCCGCCTGCCCTCTACCCGACTTCACGAACCTGCACTGTTCGTCAGGTTCGCAGTCCGATGTGGGTGTGCGTGTTTGCGAAGCATTGAGGGAGCGCAGCGAGCAAACAGGTACCTCACAGCAGACTGCAACACATGGCCGTGGGCTGTCGCGGCCTGGCGTCCGTTCCTTACCGTGGTAAGCTATGCATTCACAGGGGTGGTCTGCGGACCTGAGATCCACGAGGGAACCCTTAGAACCTGATCCGGATAATGCCGGCGTAGGAAGGGAATAATGAATATAATCAAAGTATTACGGGGGTCACTCGGCCTTCTCGCGGTCCTCATTGCAGGCCAGTCCCAGAGCGCTCAGGCAATCGACGAAATCGTCGTGACGGCGGATTTTCGCGGACGTTCGACAATGGAAATCGCTGCGAGTATTTCGGTTCTCGACAGTGAACAGATCGAGCAGCTTGCCACGCAGCACTTCGAAGAACTCATCGGACTCATTCCAAACCTGAACTGGTCGGGCGACGGTCACCGCGCGCGCTACTTCCAGATTCGCGGCGTCGGCGAACTGGAGCAGTACCAGGGAGCGCCAAACCCGTCGATCGGCTTTCTGGTTGACGATATCGATTTCAGCGGTATCGGCACGATCGCGACATTGTTCGATATGCAACGCATAGAAGTGCTGCGCGGTCCGCAGGGAAGTCGTTACGGCGCGAATGCATTGGGCGGGCTCATTTACATGCAAAGCCAATTGCCGAGCGCAGAGCGCAACGGTCGGCTGGAGCTTAGTGCCGGTGGCGATGACGCCTATTCGGCCGGCATCGCTTTCGGCGGCGCACTCAATACTGGTGAGAGCGCGTTGTTTCGTTTCAGTGCGCACCATCACCAGAGCAATGGCTACCGCGACAACACATTCCTGGGACGCGAAGACACTAATGGCCGGGACGAGACGACAATAAGGGGTCGATTGGCGTGGCAGGCGAGCGAGCATGTAGACGTCAACATTGCCGCGTTTTTCAGCAGTATCGATAACGGCTACGACGCGTTCTCGCTGGATAACTCCTACACAATGCTTTCCGATAAACCGGGCAAGGACGCACAAGACAGTATTGGTGCATCTGCGAAAATAGAATGGAGCGGAATGCCGGACTTGTTGCTGACGTCGATCACGGCGCTTGCCGATTCCGATATCGAATTTAGTTTCGACGCGGACTGGGGTAATGACGATAGCTGGAATCCGTTCTTGTACGACTTTATTTCTATCAGTGACCGTAAGCGACGCACGCTTAGCCAGGAATTTCGCCTTGCGCCAGACCGCAATGGCAGCAGTGACTGGCTGGTCGGTTTTTACGCGCTGCGCCTGGTAGATGATCTGCAAACGCTGAATCAGGGCGAATATTACGACCCGTTTTTGGATTTCGCCGACAGCCTGGATGACAGCTTCTCAAGCTCCTATGAGGCGACCAGTCTTGCCTTGTTTGGTCAGTACGATCACGCCCTTGGAAGTGCGACGCGATTGACGTTTGGACTGCGTGTTGAACGGCGTTCGACGGACTACGCAGATTCGACGGGCCTGTCAGCGGATCCCTCGGAGACGATGGTCGGCGGTGAGATCAGTTTGTCGCACGATTATTCGGATGCGTTGACTGCCTACGTCAGTTTGTCCAAAGGTTACAAGGCCGGCGGCTTCAATTTGGGCGCAGCACCAGCCGGCCGACGCGAATTCGGCGCCGAAGAACTCTGGAATCTGGAAACCGGAATCAAGTCACTTTTGCTCGACGGTGCGTTGAGCCTGAACGCATCGCTGTTTTACAGCATTCGCAACGATCAGCAGGTACGGACATCGTTCCAGCTCGTGCCCGGAGATCCCACCACTTTCGTGTTCTTCACCGATAACGCTGCGAAAGGTAAAACACTGGGTGCCGAGGCGGACATTCGCTGGTTCGCCGGCGAGTCCTGGGAGTTTTACGCGAATATCGGGCTACTCGACGCGACTTTCGATGATTTTTCCACGCCGCAGATTGATCTGAGCGGCCGTGCGCAGGCACATGCACCGGATTACACGCTCGCCGTCGGCGCGAGTTTTCGAGATGCGTCGGGTTGGTTCGCTCGCGTCGATGTAACTGCAAAAGACGCATTCTACTTCGACGTAAGTCACGATCAGAAATCGGCAGCCTACGAGCTAGTAAATGCGCGTGCGGGATTTGCGGCCGATAGCTGGACAGCGCAATTGTGGGCACGGAACCTGTTCGACGAGCAATACGCAGTTCGCGGATTTTTCTTCGGCAACGAACCGCCTGACTTTCCAGCCACGCTTTACACACGGCTTGGTGACGCCAGGCAAGTTGGCGTCTCATTCGAAAAGAGGTTTTAGACTCATGAGAGTCGCAGTTGATATCAGTCTCTATCCGCTTGACGCGGACTTCATTCCACCCATCAAGAGTGTCATCGCACGACTCAAACAATATGCGGGAATTGAAGTTCGGACGAATGCGATGAGCACGCAGTTGTTTGGTGAATACAACGATGTGATGCGAGCATTGCACACGGAAATTGGCACGACGTTCGAGCAGGAAGCCAAAGCCGTGTTCACCATTCGCATACTCAATAATCCGCTCACGCACGACGAGTAATGGCCGACTTCGCGGCCGACATTCTGCAGCAGTTCCAGGCGTGGTCAGTTCTCGAAGGGCTGGGTGTTGCTGCGGCGATCGCCTATCTGATCCTCGCGATTCGCCAAGACATATTGTGCTGGGTGTTCGCGGGTATCAGCACAGTTATCTACGTGTATCTGTTCTTCACTGCTCGCTTGTACATGGAGTCGGTGCTCAACGTTTTCTACTTGGCTATGGCTGTTTACGGCTGGGTCAGCTGGCGGGCAGGGCGTGGCGAAAACGCGAACCTGGCTGTCACTATATGGCCGTGGCGCAGACATGCTGTTGCGATGCTGGTCATCGTGGCCTTAAGTCTTGTAAACGGCTTCCTCCTGACTACCTATACAGACGCTGAGTTTCCCTACATTGATTCGCTGACCACCTGGAGTGCGTTCTGGGCGACTTTCCTTGTTGCGCGCAAGGTCCTTGAGAATTGGTGGTACTGGCTCGTCATCGATGTCGCATCGGTCTTTATCTACTGGCAGCGCGACCTGGAATTAACGGCCTTGCTGTTCGTCGTCTACGTCATCATGATTCCGTTCGGATTCATCAGTTGGCGTAGATCAATGACCGCGCCAGTTCAATGACCGCTACGCCGCAGGATGCGCTTGCAAGAATTCCCGGTTGGGAGGGCGCGAGCTGCAGCGAACTCAGCGGCGGTTTGACGAACCGCACCTGGCTGGTGTGCACAGGAGGGCGCAAGGCGGTACTGAAAGTCGACTCGACACAGCGCGTTGCGCCCTTTAACGAGCGACTGGCTGAACAACGCATTCAGACGACCGCTGCCGAGGCCGGCCTCGCGCACAGGGTGTTGTACGCAGATGAGCGTACCTATCTCACTGAGTTCGTAGAAGGGGAAGTCTGGGTCGTAAATGACTTTGGAATCGAGTCGAATCTCGAGAAGCTTGCGCAGTTGCTGCGGCGACTGCATTCGCTGCCACTGTCCGGACGTCATTTCGACGCCGTCGACGCGGCGGAATCCTACGTCGCAAGAATCGACGTTAGAAATTCGGAAACTGCGCAACGCTGTGTAGGCATCGTGCAAATACTACACGCACCGCACAACCTGTGCTGTTGCCACAATGACCTCGTGGCTGGCAATATCGTCGCAACTCCCGAACTGCGCTTGCTCGACTGGGAGTATGCCTGCGACAACGACCCGTTGTTCGATCTGGCGATCGTCGTCGCGCACCATGAGTTGAGTGAGCGAACTGCGCACGTGTTTCTCGATCAGTATTTTGACGGTGATGGCACGCGCTGGCGCGAAAAACTGGGGCAGCAAATGACGCTTTACAACGCGCTGGTCTGGCTGTGGTACGCATCGAGACCCAATCCCGATCCGCAACAACTGATGGTATTCGAATCGCGACTCCCTTAGCGACCGGCCGTCCTACCAGCGGTTACGGAGTTCACGAAGTTTGAGGAAGACAGTACGAGCATCCGGTGTGTTGCCGATTTCCGGGAAGTCTTGCTGCAACGTGGCGATCACTGACGGACTGTCCAGCCGAAAGAAGGTATTGATGTCTCGTTCCTGGCCCAGCGTGGTGACCAATGCGTCGTCGGGATCCTGATTCTCGACATCAGCAAGCAAGGTGCGTGCAGTGGCGTTGTCCGGTTCACGCGCTAGCGTGAATTTCAGATTGCCGATCAAGTATTCGTGGCCCGGGTAAATGAGCGTGCGGTCATCGAGCCCGTGTAGCTGCTGATCAAATGTGTCGTAGAGCTCTTCCGGGTGACCGCCGTTGTGGCAGTTACCGACACCCGCGTTAAACATTGTGTCGCCGCTGAACAATGCAGGTTGATCCGTCTTTGACAGCAGGCAGATGTGGCTCATCGTGTGACCCGGTGTATCCAGACACTCAAGATCCACGCTCTTGCCGACGCGAATGACGTCGCCGGCACCGACGCCTCTGTCCATGTTCGGAATACGTTGTGCCGCATTGCTGTGAGCAATTATCTTCGCGCCGGTCGCTTTGACAATGCCTCTGTTGCCACCCGTGTGATCGCTGTGTTCATGCGTGTTCAGGATTTGCGTGATCGTCCAGCCCTTTTCCTTGGCGACGGCAAGGCATTTATTGAAGTCGAGCGGGTCGATCGCAAGTGCGTCGCCCGTCTCGGGACAGGCGATCAGGTAATTGAAATTGCGGTAGGAGTTACCCGTCCACACTTGCTCGACAAGCATCGCTTACTCCGCGGCGTCGAAGACCAGCTGGCCACCGACCCAGGTCTGGATTACCTGGATATCGTCGATTTGCGCTGCCGGTATTTTGAAGTAGTCTCGATCAACAATAATAAAGTCAGCCCATTTGCCCGCTTCGAGACTGCCCAGACGATCTTCCTGGTGAGCGGCAAACGCCGCCGCGAGCGTAAACGAGTGCAGGGCCTCAGCACGCGTCAGTGCCTGATCGCCGAACCAGCCGCCTTGCGGCAGGCCCGCAGCGTCTTGCCGCGTGACGGCTGCGTACAGCCCGAGAAACGGATTCGCTTTCTCGACCGGGAAGTCCGAGCCGCTCGCGATGATTGCGCCGCTGTCGAGGAGTCGCCGCCACGCATAACCACCCAGAATACGCTGCGGACCGATGCGATCCTCGGCCATGTTCATGTCGCTCGTCGCGTGTATCGGTTGCATGGCTGCGATTACGCCGAGTGCCGCGAATCGCGGTATGTCTTCGAGCGCGATGATCTGCGAGTGCTCGATACGATTTCGCAATGGCGATTTCTCGCCGCCTTGTGCCTTCTCAAATGCATCGAGCGCCATGCGATTACCGAGATCGCCGATGGCATGGATGGCGACCTGAAAGCCCATGCCATTCGCTTTTTGCACGAAGCTGTCCAATTCGTCCTGCGTCCAGAATGGCAGGCCGCGATTTTCAACGTCGTCGGAGTAGGGCTCGATCATCGCCGCGCCGCGGCTGCCAAGCGCACCGTCTGCATACAATTTGACGGCCTGTATATCCAGGCGATCATTGCCGTAGCCCTTCAGCGGTTCACCCATGGCGTCAAGATTTGCGCCCGCGTCACTCAACATGGCGTAGACGCGCATATCCAGCGCGCTGTCGTCGGCCAGGGATATGAGCACTTCCGCTTCGACGATCGAAATTCCCGCGTCGTGCATTCCCGTCATACCCATCGCGACGAGCGACTCGATGGCTTTAAGATAGGTAACGCGGATTTCGTCTTTGTCGGGTGCCGGAATATGCGGCTCCATTAAATCCATCGCTTTGTCGATCAGGATTCCGGTCGCCTTGCCGTTGTCGTCGCAGACGATCCTGCCACCGATCGGATCGGCCGTATCGTCGTCAATGCCAGTGATTGCCAGCGCCCTCGAATTTGCCCAGCCCGCATGACCGTCGATGCGGCGCAACCATACAGGTCGGTCGTTGACGACGGGGTCGATATCAGATGCCTGCGGAAATTCTTGTACGGTCCACAGTACCTGGTTCCAGCCACGGCCAAGAATCCAGGGTGTGCGCGGATTGTTGCTCGCATAGGCCGCAATTTGCTCGACGGCTTCCGCGAGGCTCGGCGTGCCCGCGAGGTCCAGGCTGATCGTGAGAAAACCCTGACTGTACAAATGCGCATGTGCATCGACAAGTCCGGGCAGCATGTATTTGCCGTCTGCATCAATACGTTTGGCATCGGCATACTCGGTGAGCAAGTCTTCGCCGCCGGTCGCGATAATCCGGCCATCGTCATTGAACAGCAGCGCGGTGAACTCATGCACACCGCTATCCGTGGACGTATAGCCCTGCATATTGTGTACCAGCGTGTCTGCAATCGATGCAGCGGGAAGCAGTAGCGAGAACAAGAGGTAAAACAAAATTGGGATTTTGTTATTCAAAGCAGATCCTTGAATGTTGTTTGCGAATTTTCATGGAGTGTGTTTCTTTTTTACCACGTTTCTCGTGTGCTGAGTTGTGATTCGCCTGGATCAAGTCCAAAACATTGACATCGTGGGGCATATTTGAGAACTTCAGACCCGTTCAGACGTCGCCTTTGAGCAACAAGCTTGCGAAACAGCGCTGGCGCGGACAGGAAAGACACCTTCGGGTACGACTTGGCGGGGGATTCAGGGGGCCAGGCACCACGTACGTAATGGTGATAGCAAAGGCGGTTCCGCAAGGAACCGCCTTTCTTTTTGTTACATTGCCCTCTCACAACAAAAAGACGCACAACAAAAGATCCGGGAGAATCAATGCAACACAACAATCGCAAGGCCTACTGGCGAGCGAATCTTCGGCTTGTCGCCGGCTGCCTCGCCATCTGGTTTCTGTGTTCCTACGGCTGCGGCATTCTGTTCGTTGAGCAATTGAATACGATCCGCATCGGGGGATTCAAACTCGGCTTTTGGTTTGCGCAACAAGGCTCGATCTACGTCTTTGTCGCGCTGATTTTTTTCTACGCCTGGCGTATGAATCGTATCGACAAGCAGTTCGATGTCCATGAAGAGTAAGTCGCGGTGAGCCTGCAAGCACTGACCTACGTCGTCGTCGGACTCAGCTTCACGCTCTACATCGGTATTGCGATTTGGTCGCGTGCGCAGAGCACAGGTGATTTTTATATCGCCGGTAGATCGGTGTCACCGCTCGCCAATGGCATGGCGACGGCGGCCGACTGGATGAGTGCAGCATCCTTTATCTCGATGGCCGGATTGATCGCATTCCTTGGCTATGACGGCTCCGTTTACCTGATGGGCTGGACGGGCGGCTACGTCTTACTGGCCTTGTTGCTGGCGCCGTATTTGCGCAAGTTTGGAAAATTCACCGTACCGGAATTCATCGGTGAACGGTATTACTCGCGCACGGCGCGCGTTGTAGCCGTCATTTGTCTGATCTTTATTTCGTTTACCTACGTCGCCGGACAGATGCGCGGTGTGGGTATCGTGTTCTCGCGTTTCCTGGAAGTCGACGTAACCGTAGGTCTCGTTGTCGGTATGGGCATCGTTTTCGTGTACGCAGTACTCGGCGGCATGAAGGGCGTGACCTATACGCAGGTAGCCCAGTATTGCGTCTTGATATTCGCCTACACGGTACCCGCAATTTTCATCGCGATTCAATTGACGGGCAACCCGATACCGCAACTTGCGTTCGGCAGTGAAGTCGCTGACAGCGGCACAGCATTGCTCGATAAGCTGGACGACATTGTGACCTCGCTGGGTTTCAATCAGTACACGTCCGGCACCAAGAGCAAGATTGACATTTTCTGCATCACGATGGCGCTCATGGCGGGCACGGCGGGCCTGCCACATGTCATCGTGCGCTTTTTCACAGTGCCGAGAGTCAAAGACGCGCGAATCTCCGCAGGTTATGCGCTGTTGTTCATCGCGATTCTCTACACAACCGCACCCGCCGTGGGTTCGATGGCGCGCTACAACCTGATTAACACGATGCAACCCGGCGAAATCGGCGCAGTCGACGGCAACCTGGCTTACGAGGATCGTCCCGACTGGTTTGAGACCTGGCAGCGCACGGGCTTGCTGACCTATGAAGACCGCAACGGCGACGGCCGCATCCAGTATTACGACGACAGCAATCCTGATTTTGCTGCGATGGCCAGCTATGTGGGGAACGTCGGCACCCGGCTTGTCTACACCGGCAATGGTATCTTCTACGGCAACAGTAGCGTCCGCGTGCGAGACATCTCGGACGGTACCGCCAATACATTTCTCGCCGGCGAACGTGCACAGCTTCCCGGCCGCGACGCAGCCTGGGTCGGCATTCACTGGGATCAGATTATTACCTTTTCGGGAGGAGAGGGAGGCGGTGGTGCCGGCCCGACCACCCGGCAGACGACTGTGGGGCGACACGTGCTGGGATCAACGCAATCCCGCCCGAACACGGGATCCGGCGGCTTCAGCAGCATGCACGTCGGCGGTTTTCACATGTTGCTCTGCGACGGATCCGTTCATTTCATCAGCGAGAGCATCAACCGCTCGATCTATTCGAGGCTGGGTAATCGAAAAGACGGTCAGACGGTGGGTGCATTCTAGCGGGGGAATGAGTCTGGAATTCGTAAACCTTCGGTTCAGGCCACCGCCTGTCGGATCCGGAAAGTGAAGCGCGGCGCGCTGCCACCGTGCAGACGTCGTGTTCGGTATTTTCAGGCGACGCTCATCCTTTTCGGTCTGTCAGTTTTCGATTTCGAAGCGATTCGTCAATTCTTTCCTGAAGTGACCAATTTTGTGCCCCTTTTCGGTTGAACTGAACGCCACAAATCCGCACTATGGACATTCGTGACATTTCAGTATCGACTCCATTCAGTTTCCCCACAGAGAGAATCACCATGAAAACTGTAACGCGACTTGCCATCGGAACAGTTCTGTTATGTGGACTGCTCGTCGGAGTGTCCGCGAAACGCAACCAGGCTTCTGACCAGTCACTCTTCTCCGCAAAGAAAATCGCCCCTGCCGCAGATGGCTCGCAGTCCGAAGTTTCGCTCTTGCAGAAAAAGGCGAAGAAGAAGCGAAGGAAAGCCCGCGGACGGCTGCCGAGCAACTACGCAAAAGTGGGGATCAGCAAGTCGCAGAGGACGAAAATCTACTCCATACAGAGCATGTATCGCGACAAACTCGCCGAACTCGCAAAACAGATTCGCGACATGCGCTCCAAGCGAGACAAAGAGATTCACGAAGTTCTCACCGCCGAGCAGAAAACCGAGCTGGAAAAACTCGAAGCCGCGACCCGCAAGAAGCGCGAAGATCGGAAAAAGAAACGTTCGAAAAAATCGAAGACGTAAGGGATCATCGATTTCTCAAGTGATCGCGACTGGACTCGGACCAGTGACCGCTGCAGGATGAAGACGAACTCTCGCTCAGTTGCGTTCAGCGGTTCTGTGAGGCGGTTGCTCGAATTCGCCGGCTGTGATTGCCGAATCGTTCGTCGTCAATTCTGTCTGACCGGTTGACGAAACATGACGACTTTGCTGATCGCCGTCGGTGCGTTTGTGGGATACATCATCGCCTACCGAACTTACGGGCGGTGGCTGTCGCAGAAGATCTTCCAACTCGACGCCGACGCGCCGGTGCCGAGCGTGGCGCTGAACGACGACCGGGACTTCGTGCCCACGTCGAAGTCGGTCGTGTTCGGGCATCACTTCACCAGTATCGCCGGAACGGGGCCGATCGTCGGCCCGGCGGTTGCCATCATGTGGGGTTGGGTGCCGGCGTTGTGCTGGGTTCTCTTCGGATCGATTTTCATCGGCGCGGTGCACGATTTCGGTGCGCTGGTGGTGAGCCTGCGGAATCGCGGACAGACGATCGGCGACATCGCCGGCCGTGTCCTGAATCCGCGCGTGCGGATCCTGTTTCTGCTGATCCTGCTGTTCGGCCTGTGGATCGTGCTGGCGATCTTCGGATTGGTGATCGCGGTGGTCTTCCGGTTGTTTCCCGCGTCGATCCTGCCGGTCTTCCTGCAGATCCCGATCGCAGTGGGCATCGGCGTCTGGCTGCACCGCAAGGGGGTCGGATTACTGATTCCCTCACTGCTCG
>JADFLJ010000003.1 GCA_022564475.1 Pseudomonadota bacterium | reverse complement strand
TACCCGGATGATCCCATACGGCGTTAGAGCCCTTGGAAAGGACTCGCCATTCCCTGCGGACTGTGCCTTGTCTTGGATCATCCGGGTAGCTCTGAACCCATCAATACAAGCTTGTTGGACCACTAGTGACACTGCCGATCGCCGACTGGCTCATCTGGCTGGAAGCCTGGGCCGGCCAACATCCGCTTCTCGGTGCCGTCGCCTATATTTTACTGACGATACTCGCAACTGCGGCAATGTTGCCAGGTTGGATTTCGATGATGTTGGGTGGTCTGGTTTTTGGTCTGACGATGGGCCTTGTGTATGCAATGCTGGGCATCGTTGGTGGCGCTGCGGCGGCGTTCCTGGTTGGCCGGACGTTGGCGCGCCCCTGGGTTGAGCGCCGTATTGCGGGCAATGCGAAGCTGCTGGCGCTGGATGACGCCCTCGAAGAACAGGCATTTACGATCGTCGTGCTCACACGCATCGCGCTGGTGCTCCCATTCAACTTCCTGAATTACGCGTACGGCATCACAGGTGTGAATATCGGTGTTTATGTGGCTGGAACTGCAGTTGGCATGCTGCCGATTGCAGGATTTTACGTTTACCTGGGTACGCTTGCGAATGATATGAGTCAGATTCTGAATGAGGGTGCCAATATCGGTAGCAATGTATGGTGGGCTGCTGCAGTCGCATTGGTCGCGATCGTTGCAGTGGTCCTGACAGTCAGGCGCGCGCTGAATCGTGCACTGAGAAGGCAATTACGAGAATCGAACACGCTGTGAAGAGACTGCCAATATTCCTTTTGCTATTCACGATGGTGGTGGCCGCGGCTGAGCCGGAGTTGCCGCTGTTGGTCCGCAGTGTCCTGAAATTACGTCAGCTTCCGGACGACACGCTGAGCGTGCACGTTATCGATCTCGATAGCGGCGACGTATTGCTGAGCTGGAATGACGCTGTGTCGCGAAATCCCGCGTCGACGATGAAACTCGTCACAACGCTGGTAGCGCTTGACGTTCTTGGCCCCAGCTATCGTTGGCGAACCGAGGTCTACGCTCTCGGCGAGGTTGTTGATGGTCGACTCGATGGCGATTTATTGCTGAAAGGTTATGGCGACCCCTTTCTCGTCACCGAGCGTGTATGGAAGATGCTCCGGGCCATCAACCAGGCTGGCATATACGAAATAGGCGGCGACCTGTTGCTGGATGACAGCTACTTCGACGTCTCCCCGCACGATCCGGCGGAGTTCGACCGTCAGCCGTTGCGTGCATATAACGTCTCACCAAATGCCTTGCTGATGAATTTCAAAGTCGTGCGTTACTGGTTCGAGCCGGATCTCGCCGCCAATCGTGTACGCGTCATTTTGGATCCAGAGCTTGAGAACTTGCGAGTTGAGAATCGCTTGTCACTCTCGGACAGCAGCTGCAGAGGTTATCAGCGCGGCATAACGATTACGTCGAACGAAAATAACGACACGATGATTCTCGACGGTCGCTTTCCAAGTCGCTGTCATCAGTACGCGATGGATAGAACAGCGCTCGATCACAATGCGTTTGCCTATGGACTTGTTGCGTCACTCTGGAAAGAGTCGGGTGGCGTGCTGGAAGGAAGTTGGCGGAATGCGCTGGCGCCTGCGGATGAGGATGCGATTGTTTCGTTCAGCTCCTTACCGTTGTCCGAAGTAATTGCTCGTGTAAACAAGTACAGCAACAACGTCATGGCGCGGCAATTGCTTTACACCTTGTCAGCCGAGGTTCGCGGTGCGCCTGGAACTGAACAAGGTGGCAGGGATGTGATTGCTGACTGGCTGGCCGAGAGGATACCCGACGTTGAAAGCCTGCGGCTTGATAATGGCGCGGGCCTGTCGCGCGACGCGCGCATCAGTGCGAAAGATTTTGCGACTATTTTAAGTTATGCATGGCGGCAACCCTATATGCCTGAATTCTCGTCATCGATGGCCTTGTCCGGACATGACGGTACTTTGAGCAGGCGTTTCGATGACCCGGAGCTGACGGGTCAGGCGCATTTGAAAACGGGCTCACTCGATCATGTTTCGGCGATCGCCGGATATATGCAGTCGCAATCAGGGCGTCGATTCGCAGTTGTCGCGCTGCAAAATTACAAGGATATCCATCGGGGTCCCGGCGAAGAAGTACAGACGGCGTTGCTGCGGTGGCTTTACGAGCAGTAACTGTCAACTCGAATCCGCGCGCGGCTGTAGTAGACTCCCTGCGGGCAACGGAGATTAATCATGCGTCTTTTTATTGGGGTCTTGACGCTACTTCCCCTTTTGGCGGCTGCTGAGACCGCTTACGTCACCGACAACTTGCGGCTCAACATGTATCAGAACGCGGACCTGAGCGGTACGCGTGTCGACACATTGGTTAGTGGCCAGGCATTTGAGGTGTTGTCGCGCAATGCGCAGACCGCGCTGGTGGAACTGGAGGATGGCACGCAAGGCTATGTGAGTGCTGCGTACATGGTTTTCGACAAGCCCGCGAGGCTGATTGTGGCCGAGACGCAGGCGGAAAACGATCGCCTGACGCAGGAGCTGGCGAACATGCGGCAATCATTCGCCGAACCTGCGGCGCTGGTTGAAAGGCTGCAGCAGGAATCTGCCGATCTACAGGCAAGGATTGATTCGAATGCTGCGCGTATGCTGGAGCTCGACGAAGAGAACCAGGCGCATATCAAGCGCGCTGCCACGTATCAGTACAGCTTGCCTTACTCCTGGGTTAGCGGTGCGATCATTGTGTGCCTGATCGCGGGCTTCCTGCTTGGTTTGTGGTGGGTTGATCGCGAAAGCCGCAAACGGCACGGCGGAATACGAATTTACTAAAGCGCGGCGCTCAGGCGGTTTCGGTGATCTTGCCCGAACAAGCGCTACGGAGCGGTAGCTGCGTGTTCTCGAACAAGATATCAATGTCATCCTGACTGCGAGCATGGCGCGTCTGTTCGATTTGACTGTCGGTAATATGGGGCGCGAACAGTTGCACGAAGTCCAGCATGTAACGTCGCATAACTGCCTCTTTGCGAAAGCCAATCCATGTCGGCGATTTGTTCCGACGTGCCTTGATGCAAGTTCAAACTGACCTTCGGATAGCGTTTCCGGAATTCCTGCAAATAACTCATCGGTATGGAATAAGCTCTTATGCGTGCGCTGTTGTTGCCTTTGGCGCATAATCTGCTTTGTGCTATTGGCCTATATAGCACTGAGTTATATGAGCAAAAATACTCCTCCCTCTCTAAGGACAATTCGATGATCTACGATAATATTCTGCAGACCATTGGCAATACGCCGGTCGTGCGCTTAAATCGCATGGGTCCAAAAAACATAGAGCTGTACGTCAAGGTTGAGTCATTCAACCCACTCGCCTCGGTCAAAGATCGCCTGGCTTATGCCATCATCATTGACGCCGAGGAAAAGGGCACTCTGAAACCCGGCCAAACCGTAGTCGAGGCTACTTCCGGTAACACTGGAATTTCGCTGGCAATGGTTTGTGCGGCGAAAGGCTATCCGTTTGTCGCCGTTATGGCGGACTCGTTTTCAATCGAGCGACGCAAAATCATGCGTGGAATGGGCGCTAAGGTAATTTTGACTCCGGCGGCCGAGCGCGGCACGGGTATGGTCAGGAAAGCCGAAGAGCTCGCAAAAAAACACGGCTGGTTTCTGACGCAACAGTTCGATAACCCGGCGAATCCGGACTATCACGCAAACACAACGGGACCGGAAATTCTGCAAGACTTTGCGGACCGCCGACTGGATTACTGGGTTACGGGTTACGGAACAGGTGGCACGATGACGGGCGCAGGCCGAACGATTAAGGCTGCACGGCCGAGTGTGAAAATTGTTGCGACCGAACCTGAGGCTGCGGCCTTGCTGACGGGTGCCGAATGGAGCCCGCACAAAATACAGGGCTGGACGCCCGATTTCCTGCCGACGGTTCTCGATCGAGATATTTACGACGACCTGCGCAGTGTCAGCGATGATCGGGCGATCGCGGTTGCCCGGGAATTGGCCGAGAAAGAGGGTATTTTCGCGGGCATCTCGTCAGGTGCGACGCTTGCGACGGCACTGGACGTTGCTGAATCGGCTAAGGATGGCGCAGTGATTCTTGCGATGCTGCCCGATACGGGCGAGCGATATCTCTCGACGCCACTGTTCGAGGGCGTCAATGAGGGCTCCGACGACGACTGGCTGGACTCGTTGTAAGCCATTGATATTTAGGTTCAGCTGAGACCTCCATCACAGCACCCGGAAACGGGCGCTGGCATGGTTGTGCATTATCGACACAACCCGGGGCAGGCCGTGTCTGCAGATGTGCACAGCCTAAAAACACGCAACAAAATCGGCAAGGCGAAGGGCCTGCTGCATTCGCTCGTGCCGCGGGCGCAGTGCTTTTGTTTTTATGACACAGCGCGTGCTTGCATCTGGTCGAGTGATGGGGCCGATGACTACGAGACCGATGATTTTGTCGCCGATCTTCCCGCGGATTTCCTGGCGGCTTGCGACGAAGATTCCCAGTATGTACGCAGGACTCTAAAATCCGGACGAACGTTGCTTGTATTGCCGGTGACAGGCGACGAAGGTCAGGACCTGGGTGTGTTGGCCGTCGTATTTTCCCGCAACGCCGGCAAATCGTCCTGGTTTAATCCGAACATGCTCCACACTGTTTTGGCGCCGGCCGTCGATGTGATTGGCGAGGCATTGCATTTGCAACTCGAGGGTCGGCGCAATACCGAAATGACGTCGGCCGTCGAGAAAGAATTGCAACTTGTCTACGAAATCGACGAAAAAATCCACGGCATGTCGCAGAGTCACGCGGGCCTGGCGCAACTCGTCGGGCAGAGTAGTCGCTTCCTCAATATTGCGTACAGCGTTCTGCTGATTCCCTCGAAACGCATACGCGTAAGCGCGACGCACTCCAGCTGGAAGAACGTCAACCGAAAAGTTCTCGACCGTTATCTGATCGAGCAGTTATTGCCCAAAATCGAAGGTAAGCGCTCACCCGTAATCTTTGAAATGCCGGCCATAGACGGATCTACGGTGGACAATCGGGGCTATCAGACGCTGGTGAGCCCATTGATGGACCATGCGGGCAATCTGGAAGGCCTTCTCGCGCAACTCGGTCGCGTCAATGGGCTGCCATTCGACGATTCGCATCGTCGATTCATGTCGAACATTGTGCGTAAGGTTGAGTACGTCATTGAACGATCCTTCGATGCCATGACGGGACTTATGAATCGCGGCGGCTTCGAGGCACAACTGCAGGAATCCTGGCGTTCGCTGGAGTCGAGTGATGAGTATCACCAACTCATTTATTTTGATCTGGATAACCTGCAACTCGTCAACGATACATTTGGACGTAAAGCCGGTGACGAGGTCATCATGCGATTCGCTCGAATGCTCGAGGAAGACCTGCCCAAGAGCGCGGTCGTATCGCGGCTTACGGGCGACGATTTCTGCATTTTGCTCACCTATGCTGACGACGAGCAGGCGATGGAGCATGCCAGGGCGATACGCAAAAAAGGCGAGGCCTTGCGTTATCTGGAAGGCACGAAAACCCTGCAAGTCACGATCAGCATCGGCATTACGCGATTTAGCAAAGACTCTGGCGATGAAAGCCAGGCGCTGACATCGGCGCGCATGGCTTGTGAAACAGCCAAGGATCACGGCCGCGATCGCATTGAGGTTTATGATCGAACGAACACGAGTATTGTCAAGCGTCACGATGACATGCACCTGGCCGCACAAATTCAGCAGGCACTCGATGGTGATCGTTTTGAGTTGCTTGCTCAGCCGATCAGCGCAATAAATTCTGCCGATGATCGGCCACGTTTCGAAGTGCTGTTGCGAATGCCGGATGACGCTGGCAGCTCGATCCCGACGAGCGCATTTTTCTCGGCTGCCGAGCGCTATCAAATGATGCCGCAGATCGACCGTTGGGTCGTCAGTGCAACCTTGGCGAGCTTGCGTGAACACGCAGTGGCAGTCGTTGGTCGCCACGCGTTGTTTTCAATCAATCTGTCAGGTCAGTCAATGGGCGATGACGATATTCTTTCCTTCATCGAGGACGAGATTCGGGAATCCGGTTTGCCACACGAGTGCATCGGCTTCGAAGTGACCGAATCCGCTGCAGTGTCAAACCTCGCGAAGGCGCAAGCCTTCATCGACGCATTGCATAAGCGCGGTTGCCATATTGCGCTTGATGACTTCGGCGCCGGGCTGAGTTCCTTCGCCTACTTAAAGAACTTCAAGGTCGATACGCTCAAAATCGATGGCAGCTTCATTCGTGATATTACTACGAACCGGATCTCCGAATCGATGGTAGCCGCTATTACGCAGGTCGCAAAAGTCATGGAGTTGGACACGGTCGCGGAGTATGTCGAGCACGACAAGACCCGGGAGCTGATCCGGAAAATTGGCGTCGACTTCGCTCAGGGCGATGCGATTGGCAAGCCACAACCGCTTGCGGAGGTACTCGCCGCGCTCGAGAATCTTGAGGCGTCGGCTGGCTGATACCTGATTTTTAGCTAGACTGGCGACCATGGAATTGTCAGCCGCTACCCGCAACGCGATTTCGCACCTGCCCGAAATCCTGCAAGCCCCGGTCGAACGGTGGTTCGGGCGTCTTGCAGAACAGGGAGGTAAGCATCCGGCAGATGACATTCTTCCCCATTTGGTGCGCGTCGTGGCGTGCAGCGAGTTCGCAGGCAATACGCTATTGCGATACTGGTCGGAGCTTGCGCACCGCCTGCAAGATCTTGATGAACCCGTCGACATGGACGCCCTGCGGCGTTTCGCAGATAGCGCAGGCGACGCAGAGGACTCGACTGACAGTGTCAAGACTGCACTTCGCAGGCAGCGCAACCTCCGCCTGCTTAACGTTCTCTGGCGCGAGCTTTCCGGCGCCGCCACTGTTGACGAATCAATGGCGGCTTTGTCGGACACAGCAGACCATCTGTTGCGAGCCGCAACAGCCTTTGCCCAGCGCGACATGAGCGAACGCTTCGGGCGTGTGTGGGACGTCGATGGCAAGGAAATCCCGATGGTCATTCTTGCGATGGGCAAGCTGGGTGGGCGTGAACTTAATTTTTCCTCGGATATTGACCTGATTTTCTGCTATTCAGCGAGCGGGGAGAGCGATGGTCGAAAGCGGCTGCATGCACAGGAATATTTCGGCCGGCTATCCAGACAGGTTGTGCAATTGATTGATGAGTCGACGGCCGACGGCTTCGTATTTCGAACCGATACGCGATTGCGGCCCTTCGGCGAAAGCGGACCCCCGGTGGTGAGTTTTGCAGCGCTGGAATCTTACCTGCTGCGTCATGGCCGTGACTGGGAGCGCTATGCTTATGTGAAGGCACGCATCGTCGGGTCGCGGCCAGCGATCGAAATATCGACTGAGCTGTTCAGCGAGCTGATTTTTCCATTCGTTTATCGACGCTACCTCGACTATGGGGTGTTCGAATCCCTGCGTGAGATGCACGCGATGATTGCAGCAGAGGTGGTGCGCAAGGAGCTTGTGGACAACATCAAGCTGGGTCCCGGTGGCATCAGGGAGATCGAATTCATTGTGCAGTCGCTGCAACTGCTTCGCGGCGGGAGCCGGAACGAGTTGCAGAACCCGTCGTTGCTCACTGTCCTGCCCTTGCTTGCCGGCATTCGCGGACTCAGTGATGAGGTCGCAGAATCACTGGCTTTGGCTTACCGGTTTCTGCGTCGCCTCGAGAACTTCATGCAGGCAATAGGCGACAAACAGACACACGAGTTACCTGTCGATGTGCTCGATCGTAGCCGACTCTGCCTGGCCATGGGATTCGACGACTGGGATGCGTTGCGACAGTCGCTTGATGAACACCGCGCCGTAGTTTCGCGGCAGTTTGAAGAAATTGCTTTTCGCGGCACGCGCGACGACGACGGTTCACTGCGGCAGCGCCTTGGCGATCTCTGGAAAGCGCAGGCAACGGTCGATGAGTGGCGACAAGAACTGAGCGCTGCGAGTTTTTCCGAAGCGCAAAATATCGCCGATATCGTAGTTGCTTTCCGGAGCGCATCGGCGACGCGCAAGCTGGATTCGAAAGCCGCAGAGCGACTGCAGCAGTTCATCCCGCGATTATTATTGCTTGCCGGAGAAAAACGACGACCGGCGACAGCCGTCAGCCGCAGCCTGTCTGTTATTGAAAAGGTCTTGCGGCGAAGTGCCTATCTCGCCTTGCTAAACGAAAATCGGCTGGCGGCAGAACGTCTTGTTGGTCTCTGTGAGCGCAGTTCGTACATTAGCGGCGAGATCGCGCGCTATCCCATGTTGCTGGACGAGCTGCTCGATCCAAGGCCATTGACGGGACCGCTGGGCAAGCTGCAACTGCAAAGCGAATTCGCCGAGCGTTCGAAAAACATCGATTCTGATGATAGTGAAGCACGCATGAATTCTCTGGCGCAGTTTCAGCGAGCCACGATGTTTCGTGTCGCTGTTGCTGATTTTAACGGTGAGTTGCCGATCATGAAGGTCAGCGATAGCCTGACATTTCTCGCGGAGGCGGTGCTGGAGGAAGCGCTTGCCACGGCTTGGCGGGACTTGGTCGCGAAACACGGCGAGCCAAGCTATGTGTTCGATGGCAACACAAAAACCGCCGGATTCGGAATTATTGCCTATGGCAAGCTGGGTGGACTCGAGCTCTCCTACGGTTCCGATCTGGACATCATATTTCTGCACGACTCGAAAGGCAGCGAGCAAACGACGACGGGAGACAAGCCGCTCGACAACGCGGTATTTTTCTCGCGACTCATACGCCGCCTGGTCCATTTTCTGACAACCCACACGAGTTCGGGTGTCCTGTATGAGATCGATACGCGACTGCGACCCAGCGGCCGCAAGGGCTTGCTGGTGACGAGCACCGACGCGTTTGAACGTTATCAGGCAGAGAATGCCTGGACGTGGGAGCAACAAGCACTGCTGCGGGCGCGGCCCGTGGCCGGAAGCGCAGCAGTGGGCAGGGAATTCGATCGAATTCGTGCCGCAACACTGAGGGGAAGAGTGCGAATCGAGAGCCTGCGCGATGATGTGCTGGAGATGCGCGCGCGAATGCGCAGCGAGCTGGATCGCAGCAACTCGACGGTGTTCGATCTCAAACAGGGCCTTGGCGGTATCGGCGACATCGAATTCCTCGTGCAGTTTCTCGTGCTGCAGCAGGCGCGCGAGCATGCATCCGTCATCGAGTTCTCGGACAACATCCGGCAACTGGATGCACTCGTGAATTGCGGCGCTGTGGCAGCAGATACGGCGGCCGAATTGCAGGAGATCTATCGAAAATACAGGCTGCGGCAGCACCATCTGGTTCTCAATGATGAGGCGCCACTTGTGGATGCGGAGCTGTTTCTTGCTGAGCGGGAACGTATTTCACGGCTCTGGGACGAGTACTTCGAGGCAGAGACTTAAGAGGCACAGGCTGCGGCCTGTGCGTATAATTCGCGCTGGACACAAGCAATGGGGAATGGTGTGACAGCCAGAACAGGAACGGTCGATCAGAATTTGATACCGGCCAACGCACAGCACAAATACCAGGTAGGGAAATCGGATCTTCCGTTGTCCTGCCCAATGCCCGAAATGTATTTGTGGAATTCGCATCCGAAGGTTTTTCTTCCGATCGAGGAAACCGGTGAGGCGAAGTGTCCCTACTGCGGGGCGCAGTATTTTTTAAGCGACGACTAGGCAGGCATGCATATCGTTACCGGCGGTGCCGGCTTTATTGGCAGTAACCTCGTACGTGATTTACTCGATCGCGGTCATGACGACGTTGTCGTCGTTGATGACCTGAGCGACGGCCACAAGTTTGTCAATATTGCCGACCTCGCGATAGCGGATTACATCGACAAAGACGACTTCGTGGAGCGACTGCAGGATCCCGGATTCAGGTCGTCAATCAAGGCCGTCTTGCACCAGGGCGCGTGCTCGGAAACAACCGAGTGGGATGGGCGCTTCATGATGAAGAACAACTACAGCTACTCGCAGGTGCTGCTGCATCATTGCCTGGATGCGGGTGTGCCTTTTATCTATGCATCATCGGCGGCCGTTTACGGTGCGTCAGAAAACTTCGTTGAACAGCCCGATCAGGAGAAGCCGCTAAACGTGTACGGCTACTCGAAGCTGCAGTTTGATCGCTATGTCAATCGTATCGCCGCATCCCCCGCGAGTCAGGTAGTGGGCCTGCGCTATTTCAATGTCTATGGACCGAGAGAGCAGCACAAAGGATCGATGGCGAGTGTCGCATTTCATTTCAACAATCAGTTGCGTGAGGATGGCGAGGCGCGTTTGTTCGAGGGTTCTGCTGCTTATGGTGATGGTGAGCAGTTGCGCGATTTTGTCTACGTCGATGACGTTTGCGCTGTAAATCTGTGGTTTCTCGAGCATCCGGATGCATCGGGCATATTCAACACGGGCACGGGCAAAGCGCAGTCGTTTAACGACGTTGCCAACGCTGTTATCGAGTTTCGTGGCAAAGGCAGGATCCGTTACATTCCCTTTCCCGACACACTTAAGGGCGCCTACCAAAGTTATACGCAGGCAGACCTGACGAAACTGCGCGCCAGTGGCTGCGACGTAGAATTCCGATCGGTGGAAGCCGGTGTAAAACATTATTTCAACGCACTCGCCGGCAAATAGCGTGGCCGAGGCTGCGACACTGATTGTCGGTCCGTCCTGGATCGGCGACATGGTCATGGCGCAGTCCCTGTTCAGATTTCTCAAGCGTCATGAACCTGACCGGGCAATCGATGTACTCGCACCCGGATGGTCCTTGCCGCTGGTTGCACGCATGCCCGAAGTGCGCAAGGGCATCGCGGCGCGAACCGGCCACGGTGAGCTTGGCATTGGCAAGCGTCGACAAATTGGCCATGAACTCAGTGGTCAATACGATCGCGCGATTGTTTTACCGAGGTCGCTAAAGGCTGCCCTGGTACCCTGGTTCGCCGGCATCGCAACGCGCACGGGTTTTCGCGGCGAAGCCCGTTATCTGCTGATCAATGATCGGCGTCCGTTCGATCCCGAGGTGCTCGATCAAACCGTCAAACGCTTTCTTGCGCTTGGCCTCAAATCCGGCGACTCGCTGCCGACAGCACCGCAGCCGCGCCTCGAAATCTCCGGGAGCAATCAACGCGCCGCGTTGCAGGCACTGGATCTGAATGCCGACAAGCCCGTTGTTGCGCTGATGCCCGGTGCCGAATATGGGCCGGCGAAGTGCTGGCCGCTGGAGAAATTTGCGGAACTTGCGAGACTTCTTGCAGCCGATGGATTCGCTGTCTGGGTGCTTGGTTCTGATAAAGACGACGTTGCCGGGCAGACGATCTCAGCGGCGAGCCCGGCAATCAATTTGTGCGGCAAGACCTCGCTGGCAGACGTTATTGATCTGCTGGGTTTGGCCGCGCACGCGGTCAGCAACGATTCGGGTCTGATGCATATTGCAGCGGCCGTGGGTACGCGCACGCACGCTATTTACGGTTCATCGTCGCCGGCGTTCACACCGCCGCTAACGGATGACCGCGAAATTCATTATCTCAACCTGGATTGCAGTCCCTGCTTCGAGCGTGAGTGTCCACTGGGTCACCTGCGCTGCTTGCGCGAGATTGAGGTGCAGACTGTTCAGGCGGGCATCCGCAAGGAATTTTCGCCGAAGATCTAGAAAAATCGGCTGAATAAAGTCTATTTAGTAAAAAAATCGTCGATCTTGTCAGTAACGTCAGAAATTAGAATAAGCTCCATTGCCTCGGCCGAGCGCACTCTCTGGCCCCATCGGACCTGTTCCACGCGCTTCCCCATGAATTTGAGCAATGCGTCGGGGTAGCGATTAACGGTCAGGCGTCGAGACACATAGGGTCCGGTTCGGTCGGGGTTTGAGGTGGCGTAAATGCCCAGCACCGGAGTCCCTGCCGCCGTCGCCATATGAGCGGGTCCGGAATCAGGCGACAACAGTAAATCGGCGGCCGCGAAGATTGCGACCGATTGTTTCAGTGTTGTCTTGCCGATCAGGTTGATGACGTTCGGACCACCTTGCGCGGCAATCACCTCACCGAATTCTCGTTCGAGTTCGGAAGCCCCGCCGGTCAGCAGGATGCGACAGCCATAGCGCTGCTGGGCATAGCGTGCGATTTCCACGTAGTTTTCGACGGGCCAGTTACGAAAATTCCGGCTGCGTTGACTCGTACACGGGCTGATGACCAGCGTCGGATAATTGCAATATTGTTTCGCGAAAGCCCGGTCTGCCTCGCTTAGCGGGATGTCCCAACGCATGGTTTTCGGCTCTGCGCCAATGGCGCGCGCGAAACCCATCATTGCGTCAAGCGCGTGTTCATTTGCTTTATAGGGAATTCGCCGATTGGTGAAAAGCCATTGAAAATCCCGCGCCCTGCGCCAGTCGAAACCGATGCGAACAGGTGCCGGTATTAGCCTGCACAGGCGATTGGCGCGCATGGAGGCGTGCATGCACAATGCGACGTCAAAATTTCTTCCTGCCAGCGCTTTTTTGACATCGTTGTAGGCAGCCCGTCCTTTGGATTTATCGAAGATGATAAACTCGACGTCCGGGATATCCGCAAGCAACAGCGCTTCGACTTTGGCGATAATCCAGGTGATACGGGCCGCGGGCCAGTTATCCTGCAGATTACGAACAACGGCAAGCGCATGGCAGGTATCGCCAAGCGCCGAGAGGCGGACGATACATATGTCTTCGGGCGGAGATTGAAAATGAGTCAAGTCGATACAGGGGGACGGAACCGTTGACCGAATCCGTCGAGAAGACCGCGACCGGCGCCATCCTATACGATAAATCCATTATCAACCAGATCTCAGCCGATCTCTTTGCGGCGCAAGGCTGGGCGCATTCGGAGCTTCTGAGCGGAAACCTGGGTTCGGGTGGGCGTGGCAATACCTATTTTGTCGGCCATGTGCCGAGACAGTTTGTGCTGCGGCATTTCAGACGTGGCGGACTGATTAGCAAGCTCGTTCACGACCAGTACTTCTGGCGTGGTGAGGTAAACACGCGCTCTTTCGCGGAGTGGCGCATGCTCGCGAAGATGGCCGAGCATGACCTGCGTGTCCCGCGTCCGGCAGCAGCGATGTATACACAACAGGGTACGTTTTACACGGCCGACATCATCACGGTTCGAATTCCAGGTGTTCGGCCATTGTCGGACATTATCGCCGAGGCCCCGCAAGATGCTGATTTCTGGGCCGACCTGGGTGCGGCTATCCACCACTTTCATGACGTGGGCGTATTTCATGCGGACATGAATGCCTACAACCTGCAGATCGATACCGACGGGCATTTGTGGATGCTCGATTTCGATCGTGGCCGGCTACTGCAGCCGGGCCCGTGGCAGCAAAAGACGCTGCAGAGATTGCATCGATCGCTGCAGAAAATCAGCCTGCTGGATCCGACCATAGATTTTCATACGGCGCAGTGGGAAGCCTTGCTTGAGGGCTATTTCAGTGCGTCGAGATCCGAGTAAAGCTCAGGATAGCCGTCCGGCAGATTCTTGAACTTGCGATGTACCCACAGGTACTGCTCCGGGCAAGAGCGAATATGCTCCTCGAGAACGCTCACATATTTGCGCGTATCCTCGGCGTTGTCCCCACTTGGAAAATCTTCCAGCGGCGGCAGAATCCGGAATTTATAGCGACCATCCGCGAGGCGTTGCGGGAAAAAGGGCAGTGTGACGGCCTTGCCGAGACGCGCGAGTACCGACGTTGCGGTTGTGTGCATTGAGGGGACGCCAAAAAATTCAATGACCTCTGCACCCTTGCGGTCATAACTCTGATCCGGCGCGTACCAGACGACCCCTCCCTGGCGAAGTCTTCGAATCATTTTCTTGATGTCGCGTTTTTCGATTGTTTCGTCGGCCGAACGCTCGCGTCCCGTGCGCTGCAGTTCGGTGATGAACGCGCTGCGATTTTTGCGATAGACGGCAGAAAAAGTCGGGCCTTCCTGCTCGAGAACACGACCCATGATTTCCAGTGTTGTGAAGTGTGCGCTCAGCAGGATGATGCCCTTGCCCGCCTTCATCGCTGCGTCAATGTGTTGCATTCCCTCGATATGGCCAAGCCGCATATGCAATCGATCGGAGCCCCAGCGCCCGAGCCCCATCTCGATGATCGACATGCCGAGCGCAAGAAAATGCCGCTTGGTCAGCGCGTCACGTTCGCCTGCGGTCAGATGCGGAAAACAAAGCTCGATGTTGCGCCGTACGATCGCGCGGCGTGTGCCGCCGACGGCATGTGCGGCGCGGCCGATGAGGCTCCCAATGCCCATCGACAGAGCATGTGGCAACAGGCAGATGAGTCGCAGCACGCCCATACCGAACCAGGTCGGCCAGTAGCGTGGTGCCCAAAAACTGCTAAGAGGTTGGCGGTCACTGCTCACGATGGTGGCAGCTTATGAAGTGTCGGAGCTGTAGTCCAGTGGCGATCTATTCTTCGGAAATTCCGTCGATATAGGCTTCATCGCTGGCCGTCGCTTCTGCATCTTTGGTGACAGCGTTTTCGGCTTCATCCGTCGGCGCTTCGTCGGTCTGGATGCCAACATGAAAGGCCGCGAATCCTGGCATGACGACCTGGTTACGTGCCATGCCAATAATTCGTCCCGTGTAAGGTGCGTACAAACTGGCGTGCTTGTTACTCATCGGGTCTGTGATCGTGCCGAGTAAATCCCCTTTGCGCACGGTCGCGCCCAGACTAACGTCGGCAAACAGGATGCCTCCGGAGTCGGCCCGCACCCAGGTTGAGCGGTAGTAAACCGGCTCAGGATTGCCCCAGAAGCGCGCTCTGCGCGTCATGCCCAGGTAGCCAAGCAAGGACTCGATACCTTTCACTCCCTGTTTGACCTCGTTCAGCTCAAGCTGCATGGGACCCCCGGCCTCGAGCGTGAGTGTCGGGATGCCTGCTTTCGTCGCGGCGTAACGCAGCGTGCCGACGCGGGGCTTGCTGTGCAGAATGACGGTGCCACCAAAACCCTGAGCCAGCTCAACGATATCGGGATCCCTGAGGTCGGCGCGAATCTGTGGCAGATTTGTACGCTCGAACGAACCTGTGTGCAGGTCAACCAGTGCATCGCAATGTGTAACAACGTTCTTGAAGAATGAGTCGGCAATTCGTGCCGCCGCGCTGCCCTTGGGATTACCGGGGAAGGCGCGATTCAAGTCGCGTCGATCGGGGAGATACCGGGATCCGCGCCGAAAGCCCTGCACGTTGACAATGGGCACGCCCACGATGGCCCCGGAGCGATCGTCGGGCGAGATGTCGTGCATGATTCTGCGCACCATCTCGATTCCGTTCAGTTCGTCGCCGTGTATTGCTGCCGTCAGGCACAAGGTCGGGCCGGGTTTGGCACCATTGATGACGAGGACCGGTGTTGCTACCGAGACACCCTCGAATAATTGGGTCGCAGTCCAGCTTAGGCGCTGCGATGTACCCGCTGCGATGTCCGTGCCGAGTATTCGCAGTGAATTATCAGCCTCGTTTACAGTCTCAATTGCCTCGGCGGGTGAGGTGTCGTCGGACTGCGTAGCTGCCAATTTGTCGTCTGCTGCGGTGATTCCAACGGCGAAAGTCAGAAAAAATCCGAACAGAATTCGGCCAAAAACAGCTTTTTGAGGATCAATAGTCATTGATTTGGTGTTGCGGGCCCAATTGCGACAATTTGCCGAGGCCAGCAAAGCCCTTTAGCATCGTTAAAAGTACGGCAATTTCGCGAATTTTTCTGTGATGCTAGTCAAGAATTTACGATTGGAACTTGAATTAATCTAAATGACAATAATACGCCCCGTTTTATTACTGATCCTTGTCCTTTTATTTGCATTGCCCGCATTCGCGCAGGCGATCGATGAAACCTTTCCACAGCCACAGGAACTCGATGCGGATGTCGAATTCTGGAAGTCGATTTTTACGCGCTATGACAGTGATATGGGTGTCTTGCATGACAGTCGTCATTTAGGCGTTGTTTACGAGACCCTGGCCATGCCTGCAACATTGTCGCGGCGTGAGCGGCAACGACGGACCGGTGATCGGCGCAAGAAATTGCAGCTTGTGCTGCGATCTCTGGCGAGTGGCAAGCGCGAAAACCTGGACGCCGAGGAGGCACGCGTGCTCGCCTTGTGGCCCGATGACGTGAGCAATGAAAGCTTGCAGGCGGCCGTGGGCCGGGTTCGGTATCAGCAGGGACTGTCGGATCGCTTTAGAGATGGACTCGCGCGCTCGGGACGTTGGCGCGACTATATCAACGAAGAGTTTACTGCTCTCGGCGTGCCGATAGAGCTTGCGGCATTGCCGCACGTGGAGTCTTCCTATAACCCGAATGCACGCTCGCATGTTGGCGCTTCAGGTATCTGGCAATTCACACGCAGTACGGCGCGACGCTATATGCGTGTCGATCATGTTATCGATGAGCGTAACGATCCTTTCGCCGCAACAAGCGGTGCCGGCAAGCTGCTTGCGCACAACTATTCAATAACCGGCAACTGGCCAATGGCGATTACGGCTTACAACCACGGGCTCGCCGGAGTGCGGCGCGCGATGCGGCAGTACGGGGATACGAGCTATGTCGAAATCCTGCGCAATTACAACGGTCGAACATTTGGTTTTGCGTCGCGAAATTTTTATGTTGCGTTTCTCGCCGCGATGGCTGTGGACCAGGATCCGGAAAAATACTTCCCGGGCGTTACGCGTGAGCAGCCAACCCAATACGCGCAGGCGGCGCTTAGTGGCTACATAGCCGTCAATGACCTGAGCGCCGCGCTGGGTGTGACGCCATCCCAGCTTGCGCGTCACAATCCATCTTTGCAGGCGACGATTTGGCAAGGCAGCAAGAATCTGCCGAAGGGATTCGATGTGCGCATGCCGACGGCGACGCTTGATTCGCCCATTGACGAATTGCTGGCACAGATTCCGGCGCAGCAATGGTCGTCGGAACAGTTGCCGGATCTTTTTCATACTGTCGTACGCGGCGACACCTTGTCGCAGATCGCAGAGACTTACAAGACGCGCGTGTCGACTCTGTCAGCATTGAATAATCTCGGAAGCCGGCATCGAATTCGCGCAGGTCAACAGCTGCGATTGCCGGCAGCCGGGCCCGCGCCCGCGGTGATAGCAGCGACGGCAACAGTCGCGCCCACAGTTACGGATGCCATCGTTGTTGAGAGTCCTGTTGCTGTTGAGAGTCCTGTCGTTGTTGCGGACACTGACACTGACCCAGGTACAGTTGCTGTCGCGTTCGAAACGAGCGTCTCGACGACCGTGCTTGAGAACCCGTTGCTTGCCGATCCCAGCGACTACAGTGTTGCTAACGATCTGACGATCGAGGTTCAATCACTGGAAACACTGGGACACTTTGCAGACTGGCTTGGCATTCGCACGCAGCGTCTGCGCGATATCAATGGTTTGGCTTTTCGTACGCCGCTGGCCGTCGGTCAGCGTATCGAATTGGAAATAGCGGATATCGACATCAGCACTTTCGAAAGCCGGCGGATTGCCTACCATCGTGTCGAACAGGACGGATTTTTTCGCGAACACATTATTACGGGTGTCGCTGAACACGTGATCAAGAGTGGTGAGTCGGTCTGGATCTTGTCGTTGCGTCAGTACGACGTGCCGATCTGGTTGTTTCGACAATACAATCCGGGCCTTGATCTGCACAGGATTCGCCCTGGCGTCACCGTGCGGTTCCCGATATTGGCGGACAGCAGCAGCTCATGATCGGCGCTAACGTGAAGCGCGGCCTTGCGAGCCTGTTGCCTGTCCTGGCCCTGGTTCTGGCTCTGGCCTATTGGATACATGACGTGCAAGAGGGTGGCACTTATGTGATGCGCAACCTCGTGCCACCACTGATGATTGTGTTTCTATCTGCATTGACGTTGTGGCGCGGTCGTGGTCATTGGTCCGCGAGGGGCTGGCAGATGCCGCTTGGCACGCTGGGATTTGCGATTCCGGCGATCGGGCTTTCTGCCTACCTGCACTACGCGTATTCTGTCAATCTCGACGGTATGTTTGACGAGGGAGGTGGCCAGTTATTTCATTATCTACCTTATTATACGTTCGGGGCCGGTCTTGTCGGCTTCGCCATTGGCTGGATCGTCGGCCGCAGCGTTTGATACGGCTGAGGTCTTTTTTAGTTTCGGGAGTTACGCGAAATCCATGAGCTTATGCAGACAAAAGATTAACCGAGCCATTGTTCTGGCAGGCTTGCTTGGTATCGGCTGGCTAAGCCCGGTCAGTGCTGATGAATTTCCCGTGGCCGATAGCGTCATCATCGAAAAGGCCGCGCGCAAACTTTACCTGCTACAGGATGGAGAAATTTTTCGCACGTTCGACATTGCGCTCGGAATTCAGCCAGACGGCGACAAGACGCGGGAAGGGGATTTCAGGACACCGGAGGGCCGCTACCGTCTCGACCGGCGAAATCCGAACAGCGAGTTTTTCCTGTCCATTCATGTCTCCTATCCGAACCAGCAGGATCGTCGTAAGGCACGCCAAAAAGGCGTCGAGCCCGGTGGTGCGATCATGATCCACGGGCAGCCCAACGTCCCGACCAAATCGGAGACCTATTATCACACCCAGGACTGGACCAATGGCTGTATCGCGGTTTCGAACTCAGACATGATCGATATCTGGCTGATGACGGGCGAAAATACGCCGATCGAAATTCGTCCCTGACCAAGGATCGAACGATGACACAAACATCGGGTGATGTTGCCACCGTCGATGCCGAAGTTTGGCCGGAGGGCAGCCTGGAAGTTCTTTCGCAGTTCGAGGTTGACCTGTTGCGATCCAGTGGTGAGGGTGGTCTGTACCCCTTGCTGAGGCGCTGTCTTCTGGCAGTGCTGAATTCGGGCGTGGAAAATGATGACGCGCGTGCTGTTCTTGCCCGCTATAGCAATTTCGACGTCACCTTCCTGCAAAAAGATCGTGGTCTGAAAATGTCGCTGACCTCGGCCCCGGCGCACGCGTTTGTGGACGGCAAAATGATTCGTGGCACGCGTGAGCTGTTGTTTGCCGTGCTGCGCGACCTTGTCTTCGCACGCAATGAGATCCACGGCGACGAGCGTTTCGATCTTGAAACGACTCAAGGCACGACGAATGCCGTATTCCACATCGTGCGTAACGCGCGTCTGCTCGTGTTGCCCGCTGAGGTGGGTCTCGTCGTTTGTTGGGGCGGTCATGCGATCAGCCGCAACGAGTACGACTACAGCAAGCTGATCGGCTATGAGCTTGGCCTGCGCGAACTGAATATATGCACAGGCTGTGGCCCAGGTGCGATGAAAGGGCCCATGAAGGGCGCGACCATAGGGCATGCGAAACAACGGGTTCGCAATGGTCGCTACGTTGGAATTACGGAGCCGGGCATCATTGCCGCGGAGTCACCGAACCCGATTGTCAATTCGCTGGTAATCATGCCGGATATGGAAAAACGGCTCGAAGCATTTGTTCGCGTCGGCCACGGCATCATTGTTCTTCCCGGTGGCGCCGGAACAACCGAGGAAATCCTGTATTTGCTCGGCGTGCTGCTGCACCCGGACAACGCGAACATACCGATGCCGATGATCATGACGGGCCCGCCGTCAGCGGAGCCCTATTTTCGACAGATCGACGAATTCGTCGGCGCGACGCTCGGCAAAGAAGCACAACGTCGTTACGAAATAATCATCGGAGACGCTCCGGCGGTTGCGAACAAAATGAACGGCTTGCTGGATCGCGTGCGCGAACATCGCAGGCAGAATGGTGACGCCTATTATTTCAACTGGCGGCTTAAGATCGATCGTGACTTTCAGCTACCGTTCAAGGCGACCCATGCATCAATGGCTGCGCTCGATGTCAGTGAGGATTTGCCGAAGCATGAACTCGCGGCCAATTTGCGGCGCGTATTTTCGGGCATCGTGTCGGGAAACGTGCGTGAGGACACGCTGGCGCTGATCGAGAAAGACGGCCCATTCCGGATCACGGGGTCCGGGCGAATCATGACGCTGTTGGATGATTTGCTCGCAGCATTCGTAAAGCAGCGGCGCATGAAACTGGCAAGTGACGAGTACATTCCCTGCTATCGAGTGGACGGCGGCGACTGATTAAGTAAAATACCCGTATAACATATTGATATAAAAGGTAAAAAGACCGTTCGGCATTGTGATGCAGTTCCTGTGCTTTAGCCCGCAGGGAACTTAACATTTGCTCAAAGGATTGACCGAGCAAGATCAATGGCTGATACAAAGACCATCAAATGGGTAGACGACTACAAGGAAGATAGTTCGTTGCCCGCCAGCTCCAGTAACAAAGTGGTGCCGGAACAATCGGCTGCAAACGATGCCGACGGCTGGCAACAATATCGTCGATGGATTTCGAAGGCGCCCGCACCGCGCGGTCGCCGCAGCGGCATAGACCCATCGTTGTATACGTGGAATGGATATCGGAACTGGACTGAGCAGGTTAAACGCAACTGGTCGGACGATCAGAGCGACGACTCAGACTTTTAGTTAAACCGCGACACTCCTTTATTTCGTTGCTCGCCGACATTTGTCGGCGTGTTGCATTCGGGCTGCCGTCACTGCCCGGGAAGACAGAAATTGTCTAACGAAACACGCTTGAAAGCGGTACTGTGTCTGGTTTTTCGCTATTGATCCCCTGCATAAGCAACATCAAATCACATTTGTGATCTGCCTCACGGAGCCTGTCAGGTGACGTGCCTATAGTCACGTTTACTGACTGTCTATTGAAAACGGATTTTTACGGACACTGTATGTCTACAAAATACACAAAAAACGAAACGCCGACTGCTGTACTCAAAAACGAATCAGCTCGGCAGCGATGGGATCTGTTCCACAGGGCCATCGCACACGCGAAGCAATCGAACGACGCAGCGATGCTCGACGCCGACACGAGCGCTAGCAAGAGCGGCCGACCGATGCTGACAATAGTGCGTTAGGCGAATCAGCCTGCACCATGGAACGGGTTCTTCAATACTGGGATGACCTCGACGATATCGTCGGCGTGCTATACCTCAAAGCGGATTACATGCGCAGCCTCGCATTGTTCGCGCTGGCGACGGCGGCAATTTGTTTGTTGCAACTGGGCGGTATCCTCATCGCTCTGGCAAAACCACCGCTCGCCATGGCGATTGTTACGATTCTATTGGTGACTCTGTTGTACAGTACGGCCACAAAGCCCTTGAAATAGTTCGCCGAGGCCCTATCGTGTTGGCCTGCTTTCCCGTTCCAGGAGTTCAAGGCGTGACCAAATCCAAAGGCCCGGAGACACTCGGCTTTCAGACCGAGGTGCGTCAGCTATTGAAGCTGATGATTCATTCTCTCTACAGCAACAAGGAAATCTTCCTTCGTGAATTGATCTCGAACGCGTCGGACGCGGCCGACAGGCTGCGCTTTGAGGCAATCGAGTCTCCCGAATTACTGGGTGATGACCCGGATTTGGGCATTCGTATCGAGTACAGCGGCGACGACAAGACGATCACGGTGATGGACAACGGCATCGGCATGTCGCGTGACGAACTGATCGACAATCTCGGCACGATCGCGCGCTCCGGGACGGCCGATTTCCTGCAGCACATGACGGGCGATGAGCAAAAAGACGCACAGCTCATCGGTCAGTTCGGTGTCGGGTTTTATTCGTCCTTTATCGTCGCTGATCGCGTGATTGTGGAGACGCGTCGTGCGGGGCTTAAGGACGGCGAGGCGGTTCGATGGGAATCGGATGGTCAGGGCGAATTTACAATCGAGACGATCGAGCGATCCGAACGCGGTACGCGAGTCACGTTGCACCTGAAAGAAGGCGAGACAGAATTTGCCGAGGCGTTTCGTATCGAATCACTGATACGCAAGTATTCAGACCACATCGGCTTCCCGGTGACGGTCGCGGCGGCCGGAGCGAGTGATGATGACAAGGTCGTCAACTCGGCGACTGCGCTCTGGACCCGTTCACGCAGCGATGTGTCCGATGACGAATACAAAGAATTCTACAAGCAGGTGTCGCACGATTTCTCCGATCCATTGTGCTGGAGCCATAATCATGTCGAGGGAAAACGCGATTACACGAGCCTGCTCTATATCCCGTCCACGCAGCCCTTCGATCTGTGGAATCGGGAGGCACCACGCGGCCTCAAGTTCTATGTGAAGCGCGTGTTCATCATGGATGATGCGGAACAATTCCTGCCGTTGTATTTGAGATTCGTCAAGGGCGTCATTGACTCATCCGACTTGCCTCTGAATATATCGCGCGAAATGTTGCAACAAAACGCTGAATTGACTGCGATGCGCAGCGCGCTAACGCGGCGTACGCTCGACATGCTGAAGAAGCTTGCGAAGAAAGAGAGTGCGGACTACGCGGCGTTCTGGGAAAATTTCGGAACTGTCTTTAAAGAAGGTCTTGTTGAAGATCATTCCAATAAAGACAAGATTGCCAAATTACTGCGTTTTGCTTCGACGCAGGATTCCAGCGGCAAACAGACGCAGACACTCGACGATTACCTGTCGCGCATGACCGATGGCCAGGAGAAAATCTACTACCTGCTGGCGGACAACTACGCGACGGCGGCCGCCAGCCCGCATCTCGAGCAATTGCGAGACAAGGGCATCGAAGTGCTGCTGCTCACGGATCCGATCGATAGCTGGGTTGTCGAGCATCTGATGGAGTTTGACGGCAAAGCCTTCGCGGATATTGCGCGCGAGCAGCTCAGCCTGCCGGACAGTGACGGCGAGATAACACGCGATGCCAGCAATGAAGAGCACAAACCACTGCTCAAGAAGATAAAGAAAGTGTTGAAGGATCGTGTAGAGGCAGTCAATGTGAGCCGGCGACTGGTCGATTCGCCGGCCTGTGTGGTGTCGGCAGCGGATGAACTGGCACCGCAAATCCGGCGCATGCTTGAGGCCAGCGGACAAAGCGTTCCTGCGACGAAGCCAATTCTCGAGATCAATATTGGCCACCCACTTGTCGAAAGGCTGTCGGGAGAGAAAGACGACACGCGTTTCAACGAAGTGTCGAATATTCTTCTTGACCATGCGCTGCTCGCCGAAGGATCGCAGCTGGAGAATCCGGCGGCGTATGTGCGTCGCATGAATCAACTGTTGCTGGAGATCGGCAGTGACTAACGACAAAGTAATCGAGAGCGAACTTCGCGAAAAACTCGACGACGAGCAGTACTTTGTGACCCAGGAAAAAGGCACAGAGCGTGCTTTTTCGGGCAAGTACGTGGATCATAAGGCAGACGGCAGCTACGCCTGCGCCTGTTGTGATGCGTCGCTTTTCAGCTCAGAGCACAAGTACGATTCAGGCTCCGGCTGGCCGAGCTTCTGGTTACCGCTGGCGGGTGAGGCTGTCACCATCGTCGCCGACAGCGGTCATGGAATGATGCGCCAGGAAGTGACGTGCAGCCAGTGCGGCGCACATCTGGGTCACGTTTTTGAAGATGGTCCGCAGCCCACGGGGCTTCGATACTGTATCAATTCGGCGTCTTTGGATTTTCATGACGACGACAATAAATAAACCACTGATTAACTAACCCACACAGGACGCAAATTTATGAAATCGCGTACACTTTTTTTCACCTGTTTGTCGTTGTTCCTGCTTGCCGCATGTGGCCAGCAGGCTGAAGAAAGCACAGCGGCAGATGAGCCCGACGTGGCCACAACGGCGGCACCAGACATGGCCGAGGAGGCTACATTGCAAATCGAAATTATCAAAAACGGCTATGGCCGTGCTGCTGAAGTCGGCGATCTCGTGACTGTTCATTACACGGGTTGGTTGTATGACGATACGGCCGCCGATAATCGCGGTGAGAAGTTTGACAGCTCGGTTGATCGCGGTGACAGGTTTCAGTTTCCGCTGGGCGCCGGCCGGGTTATCAAGGGTTGGGACGAAGGTGTTGCAGGCATGTTGATCGGGGAAAAGCGACTCCTGACGATTCCGCCGGATATGGCTTACGGTGAGCGCGGCGCGGGTGCGTCAATTCCGCCGGGCGCTACATTGATTTTCGAAGTCGAGTTATTTGGCGCAGATGCGCCGGGTGGCGACTAGGCTAAAGTAGCTCAAACACGATCCGCCGATTCCGTTCGCGACCCTGAGGGGTCGCGTTATCGGCGATCGGAAATTCAGAGCCCGCACCCGCAACCGATAATGAGTCCGGGTTAACGCCGCGCGCGCTCAGGTAGTCCGCGACGACTTGCGCTCGCGCCCGGCTAAGTCGCTTGTTACTTGATTCGTTGCCCGACTCATCACTGTGGCCTGTGATAAGAATGGTCGAATGTGAGCAGTCTCTGGCAAAATCGGCCAAGCGGTCCAACGTTGGATACGAAGCTGTACTGAGCGTCGTGCCGGATAGCCGGAAGTTGACGCGTACTGCAGTAATCCTCGAAAACATCTGTGTGCACATATCGAGCAGCGACAGACTGGTGTCGACGACAAATACGGCCACCGAAAATTCGACGTCGTCAGCAAGACTCGCGCGGAATTGCGAGAGCAGGCGCGTCCATTCATGGCCCGATGATGCGACGCCGCGAAGAGTGATTCGCGAAGCAGCCGTGTCAACTTGCGCGTCGAGCATTGATTCGAGTAATGCATTCAATCCGGGCGTTGAATAGGGGGTTTGGCCTGGCTTCGCGGTGCCGGTGGCCAGAAGTGTTGTAAATGCCAGACCCACGACGAGCAACGTCGTGATCAGCCCAATCTGGAACCTGAGTTGCATCGCTCAGTGCGGGCAGGCTCAGGCCGGTTCGCCGCCAAGCCGGTCGTGCAGGGTTCTGGCTTGGCCAATCCAGTCTTCGCGGTAAATTCGCGAGCGAAAACCTTTCAGTCGCTGCGCGATGCGATCGATGTCGTATTCATTCATCTCCGCGATCTGGTCGAAACGAAATATGCCGATCTCATGCAGCGTCTTCTCGATGGCAGGTCCGATACCCTTGATCTGTTGCAGGTCGTCGCGTGAGTTGATCGTATCGTGATCGTGCAGCTCCCTGTCGACGCCCGCCTCGATGGCGCTTTCCTCAACGAGCTCTTCTTCGGCGAGGTCTTTCTCGGCGGCGCCTTCTTCGACGGAATCCTCGACGTCGTCGTTCGATGCGTCCATGGCCGCCGAGACGGGCGCGGCGTCAACGGTTTCCACGAGGGTCTCGCTGGGGTCGAACGGTGATTCAAGTTCCTGGATACGGGCTCGTGCTACCTTGAGATCGGCCTCGAGTTTTTCGGCTTCTTCATCGCGAATCTTGTAGCGCTCCATCAGCGGGGGCAGCCGGTCCTGCCAGTTTTCGAGTTCGCGGGTCAATTTCAGGATCTTGTCGTCTTTCTCCTGCAATATCGTGTCCGTCGAGTCAGCGCCGGAGCCCTGTGATTGCATATCGGCCTGCAACTTGTCGCGTTCACCGACAGCGGCCTCGAGCGTGTTGCGTACATCTTTGATCTCGCGCTGCAGTTCGTCACGCTTGCCGAATGCTTCTTTCAGGGCGCTGGACAACTCTTTCGCTCGATTCGTAGCATCTTTCTGCGATGCCTGATACTGACTGACCTGCTCCATGAGGTTTTTGTTTTGACCCAGGAGACGATCATGCTCCGATCGCTGAGCCTCGAGCTGTTCCTGCCACCCGGCGTTAACTGCAAGCTTCTCCTGAGCGCAGCGATTGCCGCGCATGACCCAGCCCGCAATGATGCCGACGACGGCCGCCAGCGTAAGCAAACCTATTTGGACCACAGTGATATCAGGCATCTTTTATCCCGTTAGCAATGTTACTCAGGAAGCGAGGCGGACCTGGTCCATCTCGCCGACAACGTCTCGAATGTGTTCCATCGCCCAGTCGATCTCAGCTTTAGTGATCGTCAACGGCGGCGCAAAGCGAACCACGGTTTCGTGTGTCTCTTTACACAGCAGCCCGCGTTCCATGAGCCTCTCGCATATAGTACGCGCACTTCCCAGCGCCGGATCGATCTCGGCGCCGATAAAGAGTCCGCTGCCACGAACTTCTGTGATCAAGGGGCTGTTAATGGCGCGCAAGGCGTCGAGCATGTAGGCGCCCAACTCAGCACTCTTCGCGCTCAGACCGTCTTCGACCAGAATATTGAGAGCCTCAAGGCCAATAGCCGCGGCCAGCGGGTTGCCGCCAAAAGTGCTGCCGTGGTCACCGGGCGTGAATACGTCCATGACTTCGCGGCTGGAGAGGAACATTGATACGGGCAGGATACCGCCGCCCAGAGCTTTGCCCAGGATCAGTCCATCGGGTTTCACGTCCTCGTGTTCACAGGCAAGAAACTTGCCGGTGCGGCCAAGGCCAGTCTGAATCTCGTCTGCAATCAGCAGCACATTGTGCTGGCGGCAGAGTTCTTCTGCGGCTTTGAGGTAGCCCTTCGGCGGCAACACGATGCCGGCTTCGCCCTGTATGGGTTCAATCAGGAATGCAGCCGTGTTTTCATTGATCGCCGCTTCGAGCGCGTCGATGTTGCCGTACTCGACTATCTTGAAACCGCCCGGGAATGGCCCGAATCCTTCCTGGTACCGGGCTTCGTCGGACATCGCCACGATCGCAATCGTGCGGCCGTGGAAGTTGCCGCTGCAGGCGATGATCTCTGCCTTGTTATGTGCCACGCCCTTGACTGTATAGGCCCATTTGCGCGCCGCTTTGATGGCTGTTTCCACAGCTTCGGCGCCCGTGTTCATGGGCAGGGCCATTTCCTGGCCCGTCAACTCACAGGCACGCTGCAGGAACGGCCCCAGCTTGTCCGTGTGAAATGCGCGCGACACAATATTGAGTTTGCCCACCTGTTGCCGCACGAGTTCAACCAGGCGCGGGTGTGCGTGGCCATGGCTTACAGCAGAATATGCGCTCATCATGTCGAGGTATTTATTGCCGGATTCGTCCCAGACGAAAACACCCGCGCCACGCGTCAGCACGACGGGCAAGGGATCATAATTATGTGCGCAGTAGCGCGATTCGAGATCAATACGGTCGTTCATAAATCACCTGGATTGGGCCGGCAACGAAACCCTGCCATTTCCACCGAAAGCTTTATAAGGTCATAATTTTACAGTAATAACAGTGGTGTGGGCCACCCGTCAGGAGCAAAGCATGTCAAAATCGCCGTTCGTCGAAAAATTATTCCTCGATGGCCCTGGGGGGCGTCTCGAAGCCATCCTCGAGGCACCCTCAGATGCTTCTGTAGCAGGGGTTGCCGTGGTTTTGCACCCGCATCCGCAACACGGAGGCACGATGCACAACAAGGTCGCTCACATGCTGGCGCGGTCCTGTGTTCGCACTGGGTTTGCGGCGCTGCGCTTTAATTTTCGCGGAACCGAGTCCAGCGAGGGCGAATTCGATGCGGGCGTTGGCGAACTGGACGATGCGCTTGCGGCCATTGACTGGATGCGCAGCCGCTATCCTGATCTGCCGTTCTGGCTAATGGGGTTTTCGTTCGGTGCGGCGGTCGCGGTTCATGCTGCCGTCACTGTATCGCCGACAGGCCTGATTACAGTCGCGCCGGCATTGCATCGGCTTGCAGACGGGCTCGATAAACAGCCTGAGTGTCCCTGGCTGATTCTTCAGGGCGACGAAGATGAACTGGTAGATGTAGAGGATACGATCGAGTGGGTTAACAAACTTGATCCGGGTCCGGAGTTATTGGTGATGTCCGGGGCCGAGCACTTTTTTCACGGTCGTCTGGTTGATTTGCGAGACGTCGTTACTGATTTCCTGAATAAATATGGGTCGAACCGCAATTAAATGTGTGCGGTTCGACCCCGGTTTAATTCAGCGAGACAAATCAAACCATGTCTTTGAGGCCCTTGAGGATTGTTGCTTTGACAACCTTCGAAGCCGGCTTGGCTTTGAACATCATTTCTTCGCCCGTGAACGGGTTAATGCCCTTACGAGCTTTTCTTGCGGGCTTTTTCACAACGCGCAATTTCAACAGGCCCGGGATTGAGAACATGCCCGGCGCGCCACGACCGCCAAGGTTCTTCTGGATTTGACCGCTCAGCGATTCGAAAACTGCTGCGACGTCTTTGCGCGTCAAGCCGGTGTCATCCACGATTTTTGCGTAGATTTCTGTCTTGGTTGGTGGCTTCTTCGTGTTTGCTGCCATGAAAAACTAACTCCCTGGTAAAAGTTTAATACTCAGATAACAAAAAAAACGGGCGTGAGCCCGCGTCAAAATCAGCGCGACGATAGCACACATTAAGGCCTTGGTAACCGGAAAAAACCATAAAACCAGTGGTTTTCAGCAGGCAGGGGCGGCACCGCAAACGGGGACTAGTCGGTAAAGAACTGACGAATGAAACGCACCCTGGATTCCTTGTCGACGCCTTCGGGTGTCACGCTGATATCGAACTTCAACATTTCGCGATTCGCGACCGGGGTTACACCGATGTAATAAATCGCACCGGGTGCGCCGTCCGTGCCGGGCTCTTCGATGAGCCGCAAGGTGACATTCTTGAGTTGCTCGGTCATGTTGACTGTCTTGACCGTGACATCGGCGTGAACCGAGAGATTGTCAGACATACGGATGATTGACACCGTCAGCATTGCTCGATTCTTGCTGCGCACAATGTTGTAAGCGCTCGCAATCTGCGGTGGCAACTGATCGGTGGACTGGGCACTGAAGTGCACTGTGTAGTCACCAATATCAGCGGAACTTGCGCTGGCCGGTTGTGCCTCGGGAATTTCGGCGTTTTCGCCGGGGCCACCGCACGCTGAAAGAAATCCGAATAGTGACAAAGCGATGAGTATTCTTGTTTTGGTCATGATACTTGTCTCCGCCTGTGCGAGGTGTTGCCAACGGTATCCACTATAAACTATTCGCCGACGACGATCAGCCCGCGAGGCCTTGCGCGCGTTCAGATCGGCAGCATCTTGAGGCCCCGTAGCAGCATCGTCAGGGCGATCAGCATAATGATCGTCACGTAGGGGGACAGATCGATGCCGCCGGCCGGGCGAATAAGGCGGCGCGCAGGTCGCAGCGCCGGCTCGGTAATTGAGTCAATGAGCCCCATCGCCGGATTGTATGCGCCACCGCCCATCCAGCTCATGATGATGCGGATTATGATTGCAATGATGAATAACCAGACCGTCATCGACACAAGATTGACGATCGCAGTAACGGCAATCGGCATTACATCCAGTGGCCAGCTGCGCAAAGCGGCGATGATCAGAATGGTCAGGTATTGAATGCCGAATGCGATGATGAATGTGGCCGTGTCGAGACGACCGATGGCCGGAATAATGCGTCGCAATGGCACGACGAGCGGCGATGTCGCACGCAGGATGACCTGTGCGAGCGGGTTGTTGAAGTTCGCGCGCAGCAAGGGCAATAGCAGTCGCAACAACAGTATTAAAATATACAACTGCGCGAATGATTGAATGATGAAAATCAGGGCATTTGTTGCGCTGCCGGTCATGGTTTTTAGTCCTCGCTGTTGTGAGCTTCGTCGGCGAGTACATTGGCACGGTCGCGCGCCGATGTGATTGCCGTTGAAAAGATATCACGAATGTTTGCGTTGTCGAGGCTGTCCAGAGCCGCGGCGGTCGTACCGCCCGGTGATCGCACTCTCTCGATAAGCACTTCCATGTCGTCGGTTTCTGCGGCGGCAAGCGCGGCTGCTCCGCTCGCTGTTTCGATGGCCAGTGTTCTTGCAACGTCTTCCTTTAAACCCATTTGAACGGCTGTTTTCTTCAGCATGTCGATAAGCAGGAAAAAGTAAGCGGGTCCGCTACCCGAAACGGCGGTCACAGCATCGATATCCGCTTCGCTGTCCACCCACACAACAGATCCCACAGCACCCATGATCTCTGCGGCGCGTGCTTTTTCTGTCTCGCTGGTTTGTTGATTCGCAAACAATCCGGACACGCCCAGTCGTACCAGGGCGGGTTGGTTCGGCATGATTCGCACGACGGACAAACCGCCTCCCAGCCACTCATCGATATCCGCACCACGGATCCCGGCTGCAATCGACATGATCAGCGGCTGCGTGTCTTGCAGGGTTTGCCGAAGTTCGCGACAGACTGCGGGCAGGATTTGCGGTTTCACCGACAACATCACGGCGCTTGCAGCAGCGGCTATTGCCTTATTGTCACCCGAGCTGGTAATTCCCGGCAGATCTTTGGCCAGCGAGTCGCGTGCCTCGGCAACAGGTTCCGATACGAAAACCCTGGACGCGCCGAAACCGCTTTCCAGCAGTCCGCCGACAATGGCTCGCGTCATATTGCCGCCGCCTATAAATGCAAGATTGTTGTTGCTCATGTTTGCTGGCTCACGTTCTTTGATCGACAATTCTTGGTCCAAATATTGCTGTACCCACGCGAATGATCGTTGCGCCTTCAGCGATCGCGGCCGCATAGTCGCCGCTCATGCCCATTGAGAGTGTATCTGTGTCGATGCCGTCTGCCGACAGGGATTTTGCCAGCGTGCGCAACTTCGCGAAGGCCGGGCGTTGGGCGTCAAAAGTGTCTTTGTATTCCGGCAGGCACATCAGGCCACGAAAGCGAAGGTTCGGCAGTTCCGCAATGGCTTGCGCCAGCTCGGGCAGGGCAGCGGCATCGACCCCCGACTTGGCGACCTCATCATCGATATTAACTTGCAAGCAAATGTTGAGGGGCGACAAATTCGCGGGACGCTGCCGGCTCAGGCGTTCGGCCGTTTTTAGTTGGTCGATCGTATGTACCCAGTCGAAGTGTTCGGCGACAGCTTGCGTCTTGTTGCTCTGTAAATGGCCGATGAAGTGCCAGATCAGATCCTCCGACGAGGTCGCTGTTATCTTGAGCAGGCCTTCCTGAACGAAATTTTCGCCAAAATCCCGTTGACCACAGCGAGCGGCCTCGAGGACCTTATCCACAGGTTGTTTCTTGCTAACGGCGAGCAATTTGACGGTCTCGGGTTCGCGCTGAGCATCTACAGCCGATTTAGCCACCAAATCTCGGATTTTTCGCAAGTTTTCCGTGACTCCAATCACGTTTTGCTCCGGGTGCTTCGCTATACTAGGCCCCGATCCGTTCCGGGTTATGGTAAGTCCGGGACCCGCTTGATGAGGGAAAAAATATGGCCGTCGACGTTGCACAGCTATTATCGTTCACGGTAAAGAACAACGCCTCCGACCTGCACTTATCCGGTGGGGTGCCGCCTATGATTCGCGTTGATGGTGACATCAAGCGAATCAATATGCCGGCGCTGACCCATAAGGACGTCAATAGCATGGTGTACGACATCATGAATGACAAGCAGCGTAAGGACTATGAAGAATTTCTCGAGACTGATTTCTCGTTCGAGATTCCGAAGCTGGCGCGGTTTCGTGTAAATGCCTTCAACCAGAATCGCGGTTCGGCCGCTGTGTTCCGGATCATTCCATCCGAAATACTGTCTCTCGACGATTTGGGCGCGCCCGCTATTTTCAAAGACATGTGCATGCAACCGCGCGGCATGATCCTGGTCACGGGGCCGACGGGTTCGGGCAAGTCGACCACGCTGGCGGCGATGGTTGACTACATCAATGAAAACAAACCCGATCATATTCTCACGATCGAAGATCCGATCGAATTCGTGCATGAATGCAAGAAATCGCTGATCAACCAGCGAGAAGTGCATCGTGACACGCTGGGATTCAACGAGGCGCTGCGATCGGCGCTGCGTGAAGATCCCGATGTCATCCTCATCGGCGAGTTGCGTGATCTCGAAACCATTCGACTGGCGTTGACGGCTGCTGAAACAGGTCACCTTGTTTTCGGCACCTTGCATACAAGTTCTGCGGCGAAAACCGTCGATCGTATTGTCGATGTTTTCCCTGCCGCGGAAAAAGAAATGGTTCGGGCGATGTTGTCAGAGTCATTGCGAGCTGTTATTTCGCAAACGCTGTTGAAAAAGATAGGCGGTGGCCGCATCGCCGCACATGAAATCATGGTGGGTACGCCCGCTATTCGAAACCTCATCCGTGAAGGCAAGATCGCTCAGATGTATTCGTCGATTCAGACCGGGCACGCGTCAGGCATGCAAACACTCGATCAAAATCTCGCTGAGCTGATGGCGAAGGGCATGATCAACAAGGAAGAAGCCCGATTCCGTGCCGTTAACAAAGAGAATTTCTAGGAGCTGTAACGATGGAGCGTGAGCAAGCCGTACGACTGACACAGAACCTGCTACGGAAGATGGTTGAGCGCAACGGATCTGATCTGTTTCTCACCTGTGGCTTTCCACCGGCGATCAAGGTTGACGGCACTATTCACAAAGCAACCGATACGCCGCTGTCGTCAGACCAGGCTGCGATCATGGTGCGGGCCATCATGAACGACAAGCAGATAAAGGAGTTCGATGCGACGAAAGAATGTAACTTTGCGATTGCCCCGCAGGGTATTGGTCGTTTTCGCGTAAGCGCGTTTATCCAGCAGGGCAATGTCGGCGCCGTTTTGCGTACGATTTCAACCGAGATTCCGAGGCTGGAAGATCTCGACCTGCCGCCAATTCTGAAAGATATCGTGATGAACAAGCGTGGCCTCGTTATCGTGGTGGGCGGTACAGGCTCCGGTAAGTCGACCACGCTTGCAGCGATGATCGGCCATCGCAATGAAAATTCTCGCGGCCACATTATTTCGATCGAGGACCCGATCGAATTTGTTCATCCGCATAAGGGCTGCGTCATTACTCAGCGCGAAGTCGGCGTCGATACGGAAACATGGCATGCGGCGCTCAAGAACACGCTGCGACAAGCGCCCGACGTAATTCTGATCGGCGAAATTCGCGACCGTGAAACCATGGAATACGGCATTCAATTCGCCGAAACCGGTCACCTTTGTCTCGCGACACTGCATGCCAACAGCGCCAATCAGGCGCTTGATCGCATCATCAACTTTTTCCCTGAGGAGCGACGTCAGCAGTTGCTCATGGACTTGTCATTGAACGCGAAAGCCATTGTGTCCCAACGCCTGATCCCACGCGAAGGTGGCATCGGACGTGTCGCCGCGATGGAGATTTTGCTGAATACACCGCTTATTGCGGACCTGATCTTCAAAGGTGCGGTTGGGCAGATCAAGGAGATCATGGCCAAGTCGACGCGTCTCGGGATGCAGACCTTCGATCAGGCGCTGTTCGAGCTTTATGAGGACTCCACGATCTCCTATGAAGAAGCGATGCGTAACTCGGATTCGAAAAACGAGCTCAGATTGCGGGTCAAGCTGGAAAGCAAGCGCGACTCTGCGATAGCAGATCAGCAGTCAGAGACACTCAAAATCGTGGAAGAGGATACGGCGCAGACTTTCTGAGCCGGCCATCAAGGAACGTAAGCAAGTATGAACGTCAAGCCGCTATTCAAGTTAATGGTCGAGAAAAACGCATCGGATTTATTCTTTGCGCCGTTCGCCCCGGCCAAGATCAAGATCGAAGGCAAGATCATGCCAGTCAACAAGCTTGAAATGACGCCGAAAATGGTCAAGCAGGCGGCCATTGAGCTTATGACCGACGATCAGCTTGAGGAATTTACACGGGAACTCGAAATCGATTTCGCGATTTCCGAGCCTGGACTTGGACGATTTCGCGTCAACGTATTTCATCAACGCGGCAATGTCGCGATGGTCTTGCGTTACATCACCAGCGAATTACCCAACCTTGACGACCTCGGCATGCCCGAGCAGCTCAAGGATCTGGTCATGCTGCGCCGTGGATTGATATTGATGGTCGGCGCAAGCGGCGCGGGCAAGTCGACGACTCTCGCGGCGATGGTTAACTATCGAAATGAAAAAACGTCATCGCACATCATTACGATCGAAGACCCGATCGAATTTCTGCATCCGAACAAGCAGTCAATCATCAACCAGCGTGAAATCGGCATCGATACAAAGTCTTACGAGGCTGCCCTGAAGAGTGCTGTGCGCGCGGCACCTGACGTAATTCTAATTGGCGAGATTCGTGATCGCGAATCGATGCAATCGGCGCTGAACATGGCCGGTACGGGTCACCTCGTACTCGCAACGGTGCACTCGAACAACGCGGCTGAGACGCTGGATCGAATCATCAATCTGTTTCCCCACGACCAACACGCACAAGTGTTCATGGATCTCGCGCACTACCTGCGAGCGATTCTGTCACAACGTCTTGTTCGTGCTCGCAACGGCAAACGAGTTGCAGCTGTCGAGCTGCTGCTGAATACGCCGCACATCAAGGATCTTATCCTCAAGGGCGATATTTCGGGTGTGAAGGAAGCGCACAAGGAATCGGGCGAGCAGGGCATGCAGAACTTCGATGACGCGTTGCTGAATCTTTACAAGGCTGGCACGATTACGCTGGATGAAGCCATGTCGCATGCCGACTCGCGCTCAAATCTCGAAGCCAAGGTCAATTTCGGCGGCTAGCGTTCTACCAGACGATGCTCGCGGCATCGAACACTGGACCATCCACGCACACACGCTTCATCGCCTGACCATCGGGCGTTTCGACGAGCACCGTGCAACCGGCACAGCCACCGACTGCGCAGGCCATGAATTCCTCCAGCGACACCTGACACGCGAGGTCATAGCGAGCGGCGAGGTCAGCGACGGCTTTAAGCATGGGGGTCGGGCCGCAGGCGTAGATGGCAACTTTGTTCCGTTCCGATTGCTCGAGGCTGGCGAGCCAGTGCTTCGCCAGCTCGGTTACGTAGCCATCGAAGCAGCCTGCGTAGCCCTGCAGGCTCGTCAGTCGCGATGGGATTTTCCAGTCTTCCAGCAGCGGCATGGCGCTCGAAATATCAGTGGCGATGCCGGCAACCGGAATCGAGGAGTTCTGTAGCTCGAACGGGAACGGGATTTCCGAGCCGAGAATGGCGAAGATGTTCCAGGCCGGGTCCTTTCGCAGCGTGTCTGCCAGGAACACCATCGGCGGAATTCCCACGCCACCGCCGAGCAGCAGGATATTCGGCCGATCCGGGTTGGTACTGAAAGCCGTGCCGATCGGGCCAAGGACACTGACGACATCGCCGATTTGCTTTTGCGCCAGCAAGCGCAGGCCTTCGCCGTGAATTTTATAAAGCACGTCGATCCAGTCGTCGCCCACTCGCATGATCGACAGTGGTCGTCGCATGGCCAGCGACTCGTCACAGCTGATGTGGACGAAGCTCCCCGCGCGTGCCGCGACCGCACATTTGGGAGCGAGAATGCGTTGAATAAACTGCTCGCCGGGATAACACGCGACGCTGATGATCTCGCCGTCTTCGACGAACAGGCTGTTGCGGTTTTTCCGGGCCAATTCTTGAGTTGCTGACGTCACCGCGCGTCCAGGGTGCGCATGACTCGCTCGAGAACGGCCATGCGAACTGCAACGCCGTTGGTGACCTGTTTGGTGATGACCGATTGCGGACTATCAGCAACAATACCTTCGATTTCGATGCCGCGATTCATGGGTCCCGGGTGCATGACGATTGCGGTCGGCTTCGCGAGCTTCATGCGCTCCCGGCTGATGCCGAAATTCGCGAAGTATTCATCAATGCCCGGGATGCCATCGAGATTGCCGATACGCTCACGCTGAATTCGCAACGCCATGACCACGTCCGCGTCGCGCAAACCGTCGTCAAGATTGTCAACCAGTTTAGCGAATGGCATGTCGTCCGCTGCAGGTGCCATTGCCGGCGGCGACACCAGCCGCAATTCGCCAATACCCAAGGTTTCCAACCCGTGTGCAGCCGAACGCGCAACGCGCGAATGTTGAATGTCGCCGACAATGGCGACCGTCATATTTTCGAAATCCTGGCGGTACTGCCGCATCGTAAGAATATCCAGCAAGCCCTGTGTCGGATGGGAAACATCGGATTCGCCGGCATTCAGGACGCTGACGAAGTCCTTGGCGTTGCGAGCGATATAGGCCGGAACGCCGGCGCCCGCGTCGCGCACAACCATGATGTCGACCTGCATTGCCTCGAGCGTATAAATCGTGTCGAGGATGCTTTCGCCTTTCTTACGAGACGAGGTGTTGACGTCGAGATTGAGTACGTCGGCGCCGAGTCGCTTGCCGGCCAGATCAAATGACGCACGTGTGCGCGTACTGGGTTCGAAAAACAGGTTGGCGATCGTGCGGCCGTTTAATGCCTTGCTGCGAACAGGCAGGGCTCCTTCCGGGCTCAGGAATGCCTCCGCGCTGTCGAGTAGTTCGATGAGGATATCCTTGCTCAGACCCTTCAATGTCAGCAGATGACGCAGAGAACCGTCTGCGTTCAATTGAACGTCGGCATCGTCCTTGAGGTCCGGATTGAAGGTGCTTGAGCTCATCGCGGCGCCATTCTACAGAGTTTTGAGAAGATATCTCTCGGCGATCAGGACGGCTGCTGCGGAGTCGATGTGTTCTTTTTTGATGCGCCCGCGGTTGCCGGCCTGGCGGGCTTTCTTGAGTGTCTGTTTGGCTTCCTGAGAGCTGTATCGTTCGTCGACGCGATCAATTGGCAGATTGAAGCGTGTCAGTTCCGCGATGAATTCCTGAATATCGGGTTCGATATCACCGGGACTGCCATCCACGTGCATCGGCATGCCGACAATCAGCCGGCCGGGCCGCCAGCTTTTAATGAGTTCGGCAATGCGCCCGAAATCAGCGCCGTTCTCGCCGTTGCCAACGATACCGAGCGGGCTGGCTGAGCCCGTAATGTTCTGGCCCACGGCAACGCCGATACGGCGAAGCCCGAAATCGAATGCGACAATCGTCTCGGGAGCCTGGGAGTCAGGCATGTCCTGCATCGGGCGCAAGGCGACTTATGTCGACGCCGAGGATTTTCGCAGCCGCTTTCCAGCGGTCGGAAAATGGCAAGTCGAACACGATGTCCGGAGTTGCGGTCACGTTCAGCCAGGAATTGGCGAGTATCTCGCCCTCAAGTTGCCCTGCTTCCCAGCCTGCATATCCCAGTGCGACGAGCGATTTTTTTGGGCCCTCTCCGGCTGCCATAGCGTCGAGAACATCACGCGACAGCGTCAGATTGATCGAGTTGGAGACGGCCAGAGAATTTTCGTAAGAGTGTGTCGAGTCATGGAGTACGAAGCCGCGCTCGGGTCCTATGGGTCCTCCCATCAGAACCGGGCCGTTGGCCGCGCTTGAGTTGCTGCCGTCAACGTTCAGTTGCTCGAACAGGGAGCCGAGTTTCAGTGTCAGCGGGCGGTTAATGACAATGCCGAGCGCACCATCCGTGTTGTGCTCGCAGATCAGCGTTACGGTGCTGCTGAAGTTCGGGTCTGCCATCCCCGGCATGGCGATTAACAGCTGGTTTGTCAGCATATTGGTCGCGTCCATGGAGACAGTATCCGCCGAGACCTGTTGCGGCACAACTGCTCAGGAGACTAGATAGTCCATCGAACCTGCCTTGTTGGACCACTAACTGGTCGGCGATGATTGATTGACGCTTGCAGTTGCGGGTACAGGGTTCTCGACGAACAGCCACTTATACGCGAAGCGCAGGCTGTCGTAGTCCTCGCGGACCGCGGTCGGGAAGGGGTCAAACGGCGAGGCGCGCCGCAGGATGTCTAGCGCCGCCTGATCGAGAACGGCCGAGCCACTGGATTTGCGAATGATCACTTCGGCGAGCTCGCCTGTTGCGTAGATACTGACTTCGAGCGTTGGGCTGCCGGTCAGGCCCTCCAGGTCACCGAGTTCCGGAAAGTACTCGTCGCCAACGGCTTCAATACGGCGTTTCCAGGAATCCAGGTAGCCGGCGATTTTGGACTCGCGGGTATCGGCGCTGACGATCAGCTGGCGCGGGTCATCGTCGTGAATCAACAGCGTTGCCTGGTCCTCCTGTGGCAGCGGTAGAGTGAAGTCAGTGCCCGATTGCAGTGCGAGCGCTGTGCTGCTATCCGGTTGCGGATCATCGCGTGGGCTGTCAGCCAGTTTCAGGTCCTGTGGCTGCTGCGTGGCGAGAACTTCGTCGGCCGCGATAACGTGGTCGGTCGAATCCACAAATGCGTCGCCCTGTTCCTGGCCAAGATTGTCGATCGCGGACTGGCTTTCTTCGGGGGCCGAGGGACGAACCTGGTCGCTCGTATTGCCGCCGCCCAACTGACTGACTTGTGCAAGATACTCGGCGCGATCGGGTCGATCGATGCGTTGATCGGGATTGGCGACGATCGTGACTTCCAGGGAGATGGCTTCGGCGAACTGATCGCTCAACGCGGCGTTAAACGTAATGCCGATAATAAGAATGCCGTGAACGAGCGCCGCAAGAAACAGCATACCCGGCAATCGATCACTTGCCGGTGTTGCGACGAGCCTAAATTCGTCGAGTGGATCCAGATTTATTGCGATGTCGGCCATAGTTGGGATCCCGCGCATCATCCGTCTATTTTACGCTGCAAACAAGCGCTTGCGGCGCTCAAGGTTGATCAATCCATTGTAGCCGCTCACGCATGCCGGGAGTGAGACGTGTGTCACCGCCGGCCTCTATCAGGAGTGCGTATTCGAGATTCAGTGCCTCGACGAGCATGTCGAATTCACCGGCACCGCCGACCATGAGTGCCGTCGCCGCAGCATCGGCGAGAACCGGATCGTCGTCGACAACTGTAACCGATACTGTGTGCGCGACCGGCAGCCCGCTGATCGGGTTCAGGATGTGCGTGTAACGCGTGCCATCAATTTCGACAAAGCGCTCGTAGCTTCCCGAGGTTATGACGGACTCGCCATCGTTAATTACGATGCGTGCCAGCGGAGTGTCGCTCAGTGGGGATCGTATTCCGATGCGAACTGCGCGACCACGGGCCCGTCCGATTACAATGAGGTCGCCGCCGATGTTGACGATTGCGTTGTCTATCCCAATGGCGCGCAACAGGATTTGGCTCTCTTCGAGGATCGCGCCTTTGGCGATGCCGCCGAGGTCAATCATTAGCTCAGGGTTGCTACTTGAAAGTTCGAAGCCCTGCCAGCTCAGCGAATGCAGGCCGGGTGCCGTCTGGTGCAGGGCCGCGAGTTCGTCGGCATTCGGAATGCGGGTCAGCGGGTTCGCCATGTCATGCAAGCCCCAAAGCTCAATCAAGCGGCCG
>JADFLJ010000249.1 GCA_022564475.1 Pseudomonadota bacterium | reverse complement strand
CGCGACGCAGTACTTTGATGACGGCCTGCTGGTGGTCGACGACGGCGTTATCGTCGCGATCGGCGATGCGGCCAATCTAGTCACCGAGTATGCAGATGTTCCGCTGGAGGCATTTCCGGACAAGCTGATTGTGCCGGGTCTTATCGATTGTCATGTGCACTTTCCACAAGTCGATATTATCGCCTCCTACGGCGAGCGTTTGCTCGACTGGCTGGACCGCTACGCCTACCCCTGCGAGATGCGTTACGGCGATGCTGCATATGCGAGCGCCGCCGCCGGTTTTTTTCTCGATGAACTCCTTCGCAATGGCACGACAACGGCAGCCGTGTTTGCGACCGTGCATCCGCAATCGGCCGACGCGATCTTCAGTGCTGCCGATGCGCGCAACATGCGACTGATTGCCGGCAAAGTTCTGATGGACATCAATTGCCCGGGCGAACTTCAGGATACTCCGACGTCCGCATACGAGGACAGCAAGCAGCTGATCGAACGCTGGCACGGCAAGGGTCGCCTCGGCTATGCCATCACGCCGAGATTTGCGATCACGTCCAGCGAGCAGCAGCTTGCCGCGGCCGGGCGACTGGCGAGCGAGTATCCCGATACCTGGGTGCATACGCACCTGGCCGAGAATCAGGCAGAGATCGACGAGGTCGCCGGCCAATACTCGTGGAGCAGCAGTTATCTCAATGTCTACGATCACTTCGGATTGCTGCGCGAGCGATCCGTATTCGCACATTGCCTGCATCTTGACGATGAGGATCGAGCGCTGATGAGCGAGAAGGGCGGTGCGGCTGCGTTCTGTCCTTCGTCGAACCTGTTCCTGGGCAGTGGGCTTTATGACCTGCGCAAGATGGGCGATGCCAATTTGCGCACGGGGCTTGCGAGCGATGTTGGCGGTGGCACGAGTCTTTCGATGTTGCGAACGATGGGCGAGGCTTACAAGGTTCTGCAGTTACAACAGCAAAACCTGCCCGCCGCGCGAGCGCTGTACCTTGCAACGCTGGGCGCAGCCGTAGCGCTGCGCCTCGAGGACAAAATAGGCAATCTGTTGCCGGGTAAAGAGGCGGATTTCATCCTGCTGAACGCAAAAGGCAGCGGCATGTCCGCTCGCCGTCTTGCCGGGACTCAAACCCCGGAGGAGCTGTTGTTCGCGCTTATGATGCTTGGCGACGACAGGCACATCGCTGCCACGTTCGTCAACGGGCAGCGAGTGTCGTTTAATAAATCCTGAAATCTCAGTCCTGAGCTATTCGTCTTCGTCGCCCGCCATCGCGGCGTCGAGCATTGCGATCAGCTCATCACGTGTGTAGGAATAGGCCTGCCATTCGTTGAGCTGCACGAGTTCTTCTATTTGCTTGCGAATTGTATACCCGGCCTCTGCTTCGTTGGGCACGACCATGTAACGGCGCAGCGGTTCGTCGGCTGACATCGCGTGTACAGCCGCTTCGGCGACTTCGTCAGGTTTCTTGTACTGACTGCGATCCCAGGGCCGTTCGAGCCATTGCCCAAACTCCTCTGCGAAGGGCGAGCCTTCCCTGGCATAGCCATCGCTCTTTTTCTTCATTCGTGCCAGCGCCGTTACCGCGATAGCGGAATCGTAGTTACCGGGTTCGATGACGCTGACGTGTACGCCGAGTGGCGACATTTCCGTGGCGAGCGAATCGGTAAAGGCTTCAATGGCATGTTTGCTCATGCTGTAATGGCCGGAAAACCGGCCAGACAAGGTGCCGGAGATTGAGCCGATCGTATTGATGCGGCCCTGGCTTTCGATAATCATCGGTGAGAATGCTTGCGTTATCCGGTAAACACCGTACACGTTCACGTCCATCAGCCACTGCAGCTCCTCCAGATCGACATCCGCGATCGGTCCGCCGATGAAGACGCCGGCATTGTTTATGATTCCGTACAGACCTCGACCACCGTCGCTCACGATCTTGACGGCTGCGTCAATCTCTTCCTGAATTGTGACATCCAACTTGATTGACTGAACGTTTTCGATCTCGTTGAGCGCATCGAGATCTTTTTGTTTCCGAGCGCCTGCGTAAACGAAAAAACCCTGCTCGGCGAGCACTTCTGTAATCCTGCGGCCGATTCCGGTGCTCGCGCCGGTGACCAGGATCGCGCGCTGTTCGTCGTTACCGCTTTTTGCGTAAACCACGTCGGCGGGTGTCGAAAAAACAAGCAACAAGAGGCTAAGTCCGTACAGGCGGATAATTGATTTCATGGTTATTCTCCGTCGAAGTGTCTTGTCATTCGGTCGTCAATATATCATCAAGAGACGGTGGAAATGGCCTGCTCGCC